>DATMJM010000624.1:0-3223 GCA_035553935.1 Solirubrobacteraceae bacterium | reverse complement strand
TCCGCGCCCTCGATGGCGTTCGCTAGTCGCGCGATGATCTTCGAGAAGAAGGACGGGCTCTGATCGCCCTGCGTCAAGAGGACCGGGAACGCGATGACGTTCAGGCCGTCGAGGTCGATGTCAGCCCAAGCCGGATCGAGCGCCTCGCCGGCGAAGGTGTGGGCGTTCGCGGCCATGGAGGCGCGCTCCTCCTCCGACATCATGTCCCACGCGCCCGGGCCCACGGCGATGTTCTCGACGAAGTCGCGGGCGGCGCCCTCGGCTTCACCGCGCGCGATCAGCTCCAGGGCGGGGCCCATAGCTTCTCCAACCTGCGCGACGACGGGATCGTCGGCTGCGAGCGACAGCAGCGGTGGCTCGTGTGCGCAGAGTGAGCGGAAAAGGTCCGGCCGGCGAGCCGCCAAGCCGAGTGTGATCGAGGCCCCGAACGAGTTGCCGACAACGTTCGCCGGCGCGAGATCGAGCGCCTCGATCAGGCCCGCGAGATCGTCCTCGTCGTCGCGACGCGTCCCGGGCTCGGCACTGTCCTCGCTGCCGGTGTGCCCGCGGCGGTCGTAGCTGACGACGCGGAAGCGGCGCGCGAGATCCTCTTCGATGAGCGCCCACACCCGCCGGTCGTCCCAGCTTCCGTGGACGAGAACGAGGGGATCGCCGGCTCCGGACTCCTCGACGAGCAACCCGACGCCGTTGACTTCGACGAGCGGCACCGCGACAGCCTACTCTGCGGGACTCGCCCTGCAGGGCGATGGCTCGATGACCGGGGCAGCTGCCCTCCCGCACCATCCGCTACTGCAACCGACAGGGCGCCGCCATGGACCTGCGCGCGGCGCGTAGCCTCATGTCACGGGCAGCTCTGGCGGTAGGGGATGCCGAAGGCGTGTCGCGTCCAGTCGACTCTGCCGAGACCGCTTCCGACGATGTTGCACACGATCGTTTGCAGCTCTGACAGGTTGCGCCAGCCGAGCCCGGTCGGGAGGCTAGGCGACTCGTCGAGGCGCGCGGCTGGCAGCGTGCGGCTGCGGCGCTCGAACGCCGGCGTGCGCCCCGGCGAGGTGCGCGCGTGCCACAGCCGGATCGTCCTGTCGTTCCCGGCTGAGGCCAGCGTGCGTCCGTCGCGACTGAACGCCGCGCTCATGACCCAGTCGTCGTGCCCGCTGAGCGGCGCACCGATCGGCCGTCGCGTCCGTGTGTCCCACAGCCGAACCGTCTTGTCGCTGCTCGTCGATGCCAGGGTCCGCCCGTCGGGGCTGAACGTCACGCGCCTGACGCCGTCGGTATGACCATTGAGCGGCGCGCCCAGCGGCTTGCGCAGCAGGGCGTCCCACAGCCGTATCGTCCCATCGGAGCTCGCGGTCGCCAACATGCGCCCGTCAGGGCTGAACGCGACGCTGCTGACCGGCGCGGTGTGGCCGGTCAGCGGCGGCCCGAGCTGCTTGTCGTCGCGCATGTCCCACAGGCGGACCGCCTTGTCGAACCCGGCGCTCGCCAGCGTGCGCCCGTCGGGGCTGAACGCGACGCTGCTGACGGCGGCGCTGTGGCCGGCGAGCGGCGCCCCGCGTTGCCTGTGCCGGCGCGTGTCCCAGAGCCGCACGGTCCTGTCGAAGCCGGCGGATGCCAGCAGGCGGCCGCCCGGGCTGAACGCGACGCTGCTGACGGGTGCGGTATGGCCGGTCAGCGGCGGCCCGAGCTGCTTGCGCGCGCGCGTGTCCCAGAGCCGCACGGTCCTGTCGAAGCCGCCGGATGCGAGCCTGCGGCCGGAACGATCGAACGTCACGCTCTCGACGGACTCGGTATGGCCGACGAGCGGTGAGCCGACGCGCTTGCGCGCGGGCCCATCCCAGAGCAGGATCGTCCCGTCGTCGCTGCCGGATGCCAACGTGTGGGCGTCGCGGCCGAAGGCGACGCTCTGGATCGGCGCCGTGTGGCCCGCCAGGGGCCTTCGCAACCGGGGGCGGGCGCGCGCGTCCCACAAGCGGACGGTCTTGTCCAGGCCGCCTGACGCCAGCGTGCGCCCGTCGCGCCCGAACGCCACGCTGCTGACAGAGCTCGTGTGTCCGCTCAGCGGCGCCCCGAGGGGCTTGCGGGCGCGCGCGTCCCACAGCCGGACGGTCTTGTCGGCACCGGCGGAGGCCAGCGTGCGTCCGTCGGCGCTGAAGGCCACGCCGGTGACAGCGCTCGCGTGGCCGGTGAGCGGCGAGCCCACGGATCTCCGCGCGCGCGCGTCCCACAGGCGGATCGTCGCGTCGTTGCCGGCGGACGCCAGCACGGCTCCAGCAGGAGCGAACGCGACGCTCGTTACCCAATCGCGGTGCCCGGTCATCGGCTCTCCGATGGCCTTCCGGGTGCGCGCGTCCCACAGCCGGATCGTCTTGTCGATGCCAGCCGACGCGAGCATGCGGCCGTCCGGGCTGAAGGCGATGCTCGTGACAGCGCCCGCGTGGCCGGTCAGCGGCATGCCGATGGGCTCGTGCGTGCGCACGTCCCAGAACCTGATCGTGCCGTCCCGGCTCGCGGAGGCCAGCAGGTTCGCGTGCGGGCTGAAGGTCACGCTGCTGATCGCCGCGGTGTGGCCGGACAGCGGGCCGCCGAGCGGCCTGCGCGTCCAGCCGTCCCACAGCCGCACCGTGTTGTCTGCGCTGCCCGAGGCGAGCGTGCGACCCGAAGCGCTGAAGGCGAGGGTGGTGACGGGTGCCGTATGGAGCTTCCGCGGCTCGCCGAGCGGCTTTTTCGCGCGCGCGTTCCAGAAGCGGATGGTGTTGTCGTTGCCGCCCGACGCCAACGCGTGCTGACCCGGCCCGAACGCCACGCTCGTGACCGGACCGGTGTGCCGGTGCAGGATCGCGAGGATCCCGGGTTCGCGTGCTGCCACGAGGGCCGAGCGCACAGCGTTTCTCGCCTCGACCCGCGGACTTGCGCGATAGGCCTCGAACGCGAGCAACAGCGCGACATCGGGCCGGCTGTTGAGGAGCGGCAAGGCGCTCGACACCAGGGCGAGCGACGTGGCCTGCGCCGCCTGCCGGCGGGCCTCGTCGCGATCGACCGTCGCGACGAGCGAGATCGCCGCGACGATCACCGTGAGCGCGGCCGACGCGCCCGCGAGCGTTCTGAGCCGGCGCGTCCGGCGCTTCGCCGTCTTCAGCTCGCGCTCCTGTGCCGCCCGGCTGGCGGTGAGGAACTCCCGCTCGCGGTCGCTGAGGTCGTCGGGGTGATCGCCTGCCCACTC
>DATMJM010000623.1:0-2042 GCA_035553935.1 Solirubrobacteraceae bacterium | reverse complement strand
GCCCGGGTGCGGCCGCCGAGATCGGGCCCTCCGGCGGCTGCTGGGCCGCACCCGGGCCAGCCTCGCGGTCTTTGAGGAGCAACGCCACGTCAGCACAGGGTAACGCGCGCTGCCGCCCGGAGTTGCGCGCCGATCTCAGTCGGCGAGCGTGCCGGGGTCGGCCGGCACGTCGACGGCGTGCTCGCGCAGCGCCTCGAGCGGCACGGCGTCCAGCGCGCGCTCGTGCGTGGAGGCGAGCACGACGTACGCCGCCGCGCCGTCCTCGTGGGCGCGCAGCCAGTTGACGGCCGTCACGCACCAGCGGTCGCCGGGCACCAGACCCGGGAAGCCGTACATCGGCACCGGCGTGGCGAGGTCGTTGCCGATCGTGCGCTGGTGCTCGAGGAACTCCTCGGTGACGACCGCGCAGATCGTGTGGCTGCCGAGGTCCTCGGGCCCGGTGTTGCAGCAGCCGTCGCGGTAGAAGCCGGTCAGCGGGTCGGTGCCGCAGGGCTCCAGCCGGCCGCCGAGGACGTTGCGCTCTGGCATCCAGCGCAATCTACCGCCGGCCACGCCTCCCGCGCGGCTAGACCTTCGCGCGCTCGACCCTGATGCGCCGGCCGCGGACGCGCTCGCCGTCGACGGCCGCGGCGATCCGCTGCGCGTCGTCCGCGGGAACCGACACGAAGGCGAAGTGCTCGAGCACCTTCACGTCGCGCACCGCCTCGCCGTCGATCTCCGCGGCGTGCGTCACCGCGCTGACGAGGTCGGCGACCTCGATCCCGGCGGAGCGGCCGCCGGCGACGATGAGCTTGACGTACTGCTCGTCGCCGTTGCGCGAGACGTGCGGCTTGCTGTGGCGCCGCGGGCGCTCGGTGACCTTCGCCGGCTCGGTGTGCGCGCCCGGCTCCCACGGCGTGATCTTCATGCCGATGTGTCGCTCGATCGCCTCGAGCTCCTTCTCCTGGCGCGGCTCGACGAACGTGATCGCGCGGCCCGAGCGCCCGACGCGGCCGGTGCGCCCGATGCGGTGCACGTAGACGTCCGGCGAGCGCGGCACGTCGAAGTTCACGACGTGCGTCACGGTCGAGATGTCCAGGCCGCGGGCGGCGACGTCCGTCGCCACGAGGATCGGCACGCGGCCGCCCTTGAAGCCGAGCATGACGCCGTCGCGCGCGCCCTGCGTCATGTCGCCGTGCAGCGCCTTCACGTTGAAGCCGCGGTCCTTCATCTTCTTGTAGAGCTGATCGGTGCGGATCTTCGTGCGCGCGAAGACGATCGCCTGGTCGGGCCGCTCGGACTCGAGCACCTCGACGAGCTTGTCGGGTTTGTCGGCGGTCTTCACCGTCACCTGGAACTGCTCGACCGAATCGACCGTGAGCGTCGCCGACTGCACCTGGACGTGCTCGGGGTCGTAGAGGTAGTTGTCGGCGAGCTTGCGGATCGGCGGCGGCATCGTGGCGCTGAAGAGCGCCGTCTGGCGGCTGTTGGGCGTGAGGCGCAGGATCTTCTCCACGTCCTCGAGGAAGCCCAGGTCGAGCATCTCGTCGGCCTCGTCGAGCACGACGAAGCGGCAGGCGTCCAGCACGAGCGAGTGGCGGCCGATGAGGTCCAGCACGCGGCCGACGGTCCCGACGACGATGTGCCCGCCGGCCTTCAGCTGCGCCTGCTGGGTGCGGATCGGCGCGCCGCCGAAGACCGCTACGACGTCAGCCCCCTTGCGCTGCGCGTAGGCGCGGATCGCCTGCGTGACCTGGATGCACAGCTCGCGCGTCGGCGTGAGGACGAGCGCCTGCACCTCGGGCTCGCTGGGATCGATGTACTCGATGATCGGCAGGCCGAACGCGGCGGTCTTGCCCGAGCCCGTCTGGGCCTGGCCGATGACGTCGCGGCCTTCGAGCATCGGCGGGATCGCCTGCTCCTGGATCGGGCTGGGCTTCTCGTAGCCGACGTCCTCGAGCGCCTCGAGGGTACTGGGGGAAAGGCCGAGGTCGGCGAAGGTGGTCACCGGCTCAGCTTAGTCGGTGCCCCACCTCCTTCTCGCGCGCGGGGCGAAGACCTTC
>DATMJM010000622.1:0-2369 GCA_035553935.1 Solirubrobacteraceae bacterium | reverse complement strand
TATCGGAGATGCTCACGTACGCGCCGGACCTGCGCTCGCTCACGGGCGGCCAGGGCGACTACACGATGGAGTTCGAGCGCTATGAGGAGGTGCCGCCGAACCTGCAGCAGAAGATCGTCGCGGAGGCGACCGCCGAGGAGGCGGTCAGTGCGTAGGGGGCGGACTTCGCGTCGCGCGGGCCTCAGCGAGGTGTGAGCGACCGAAAGGAGCGCGACCAGATGACCTGGCCACCCGAAGCGCTCGAGTTCCTGCGCGACCTCGAGGCCAACAACGACCGCGCGTGGTTCAAGGCCAACCGCTCCCGCTACGACGACCATCTCGTCGCGCCCGGCCGCGCGCTCGCCGAGAGCGTCGGTCATCTCGGAGCGCCGCGGTTCTTCCGGCCCTACAACGACGCGCGCTTCCACCACCGTCCGCCGATGAAGGAGCAGCTCGGGATCGCGATCGGCTACGGGGGCGCCGGCGGCTACTACGTCGAGCTGTCGCTCGACGGGCTGTTCGTCGGTGCGGGGCTGCACCATCCGGCGCCCGACCAGCTCGAGCGCTTCCGTGCGGCGATCGACGACGGGCGCCGCGCCGCCGCGTTCGAGCGCGCCGTCTCGAAGGCGGCGGCGGCCGGGATGCAGCTCGCCGAGCCCGAGCTCAAGCGCGCCCCGCGCGGCTACCCGCTCGACCATCCGCGCCTGGACCGCCTGCGGCTGAAGAACCTCACCTTGCACGCGCGCCACCCGCTCGAGCCCTGGCTGCACGACGAGCGCTGCCGTGACCGCGTGCGGGCCCAGCTCGACGCGACGCGGCCGTTCGTAGGCTGGCTGGCCAAGCACGTCGGGCCATCGAACACCGGTTGAACGGCGCTATGGCAGGGCGCGCGCGGGCGGTACTCTGACCGGCAGCATGGAGCGCAAGTCGATCACGACGAGCCGCGCCGCCGTCGCGTGCGACGTCTGCGGTCGCACGCTGCTGCGGGGCGAGCACGCCGACGCGTTCATCGCCAACGGGTCGCGGCGGATGGTCTGCGAGCTGTGCACGGCGCGCGCGGCGAACGAGGGCTGGATCCGCGAGGGCGCCGACAACGCGCTCGGCGTGCGCGGCCGCAACGGCCAGCGCGGCGGGCGCTCGCTGCTCGGCCGCCTCAAGCCGCAGCGCCGCGAGCCGCCGCCGCCCGTCGAGCTGCCCTACCGGCGGCGGATCTCCTCCAACGTCGACCGCATCCAGTCCGCCGGCCCGGCGTCCGCCGAGGAGCAGCCGGCCGCGCCGTCCGGCGAGCCTCGCGCGGCGGCGGGCGCCGCGGCGATCCTGCCGCCGGTCGTCGGCGAGGCGCAGAAGCCGTCGCGCGAGCCGCGTCACGTCCGTGCGGTGCCGACGAACGCCGACCTGAAGATGGCGCGCGCGCTGGACGTCTTCAACAACAGCGCGCACCCGCGCCGGATCGCCGGCGTCGCACGCTCGCTGGGCACGCCGATGGTCGCCGTCCTGCCATCGGAGGTCGAGGGCGCGCTCGTCACGATCGTCGTCGGCTGGGAGCTGTGCTGGTACCGCTACGAGGTCGATCTCGCCGACGAGGCCTCCGGCGTGCGCCTGACCGGCCAGGGCGCCGAGCTGTCGGATCTCGGTGAACCCGAACAGGTGGCCAACGCCGCCGCCGACGAGCGTGGACGCCTTGTCCTTGCCGCTTGAGGCAGCCCTTGTCTAGGGTGATCGCATGATCTACTGCGTGGTGCCCGAGGCCCTGGAGGCCGAGCTGTTCGACAAGCTCACAGCCTACTACGCCGACGACGAGAACGTGACCGTCATCGTCGACCGCCGCAAGTCCGAGCGGCGCGGTCCCGGCGACGATCCGGCCGCGGCCGAGCAGCGCACGACGCGCGACCGCCGCCGCCCGCGGGTGGCCGGCGAGTTCCCGCGCATCGAAACCGAGTGAAGCTCGTCGTCCACGTCGACGGCGGGGCGCGCGGCAATCCCGGCCCCGCGGCCGCCGGCGCCGTGATCTCGTCGCCCGACGGCGAGGTCCTCGGCGAGGCCGCGGAGGCGATCGGGGTCGCGACGAACAACGTCGCCGAGTACCGCGGCCTGTTGCTCGGCCTGCAGCGGGCGCGCGAGCTGGGCGCGACCGAGGTCGAGGTCGTCAACGACTCCGAGCTGGTGGCCAAGCAGGTCAACGGCGTCTACAAGGTCAAGCACGCAGACATGAAGGCGCTGCACGCCGCGGCGCTGCAGGCGCTGGCAGCCTTCGAGCGCTGGTCGATCCGCTCGGTCCCACGCGCGCAGAACGCCGGCGCCGACGCGCTCGTCAACCAGGCTCTCGACGCCGCCGCCCATTAGCGCGCTGACGCAGCGGCCGGCGCCCGCCAGCGCGGCGAGCGCCGTGG
>DATMJM010000621.1:0-2414 GCA_035553935.1 Solirubrobacteraceae bacterium | reverse complement strand
GAGGTAGGGAAGCCCGACCTGCAGCAGCTCCAGCGTCTCGCGGCCGATCGGCGCGTCCCGCAAGCCCTCGATGACCATCTGGGCGCACTCTCCGACCTCGCCCCGCCCGATCCCGACGTGCCCGCCGGTACCCGCCGAGCCGGCGGAGGGAGGCAAGCCGTCGGAGTTGTCGCGGCGCAGGAAGCCCACCAAGCGCCATCGTGTCACGTTCGCGGGCTCACGTCATCCCGCTTTAGGCAATCTTCACAACAGGTCGCCGGGAGGCGTCACCCTCGAGCTCGCTACTCGAGCGTCGCGCCGCCGTCGTAGAGCTTGAGCACGCGCACCGCGTCCTCGCCCACGTCGAGGTGCGCGGTCTCGAGGCACAGCTTGCACAGCACGCACTCGTCGACGTTGCGCTCGACGATCTCGACGCGTCCGCCGCCGGCGTCGCGGTAGATGTCGACGGGACAGACCTGGTCGAGGTGCGCGGCGAGCGCCGGCTCCCGCGCGAGCGCGTCGTCGTCGACCTCGATGCCGATGAAGATCCCGTCGGTCCTCACGCCGAAGCTCCTCGCGTCCAGGCGGGCACGCTGACGCCCGGCGGGGGCTTGTGCTCGACGTGGGCCGGGAGCCTGGACTTCATGATGTCGGGGATCTCGGAGATCTCCTCGGCGACGGTGATGCCGGCGTCGGCGAGCCGGGCGATCTTCTCGCTCGCGGTGTCCTCCTTGCCCTCCACGATCGTTCCCGCGTGGCCGAAGCTCATGCCCGGCATCTCGTCCATGAAGCGGCCCGCCATGAACGCGACGATCGGCATCCGGCAGTCATTGTCGATCACCCACTGCGAGAGCTCGGCCTCCATGCGCCCGCCGGGCTCGGTGTAGATGACGATGCCGTGCGTCTGCTTGTCGGCGTTGAAGAGCGGCATCAGCTCGGCGTACGTGGAGCCGATGATCGCGTCGCCGCCGATCGAGACGGCCGTCGACTGGCCGAGGCCCGCGGCGGTGAGCGTCGACGACATCTCGGTCGTCATGCCGCCGGAGCGGCTGATGACGCCGATCGGCCCGGCGGCGTACGCCTGCGCCGCGTTCTTCGCAGGGCCGCCGATGCCGCCCATCTTGATGACGTCCGGGACGATGATCCCCAGGCAGTTGGGGCCGATGATCCGCGCGCCGCGCATCCCGGCGAGCTCGACCATCTGCGCGACGTCGCGGCGCGGGATGCGCTCGGTGACGATGACGACGAGCTTGATGTCGTTCTCGAGCGCTTCGAAGACGGCGTCCTTCGTGAACGCCGGGGGAACCGTGACGACCGAGCCGTCGATCGGCCGGCCGTGCGCCTCGACCTCCTGCGCGACCGTGTCGTAGACCGGCACGCCGTGCACGTCGCGGCCCTTGCGGCCGGGCGTCACGCCGCCGACGATCTTCGCGCCGACCCCGTAGTCGAGGCACTCGCGCGTGAGGTTGACGGCCTCGCGGCCCGTGATGCCCTGGACGATGAACGTCGTGGTGTCGTCGAGCAGGATGCTCATGACGAGCTTTCGACGGGTGGCGCGACGGTGCCCGCGCCGCCGATCTTCGCCACGGCTCGGCGCGCCGCCTCGTGCATCGAGACCGACCGGTCGGCGTACTCGACGCCGTACTTCTCGAGGATCTTGAAGCCCTCCTCCTCCCAGGCGCCCGGGATCCGGAAGATCGCGATTTTCTCCGCCGGGTCGAAGCCGAGCTCGAGGCAGGCCTTGATGACGCCGCGCGCAACGATGTCGACGCGGGTGTTGGAGACGATCGACATCATGACCGCGATCTTGTCGACGCCGGGCTTGGTCAGCACGAGCTTCGCCAGGCCGCAGGCCTTGTGGACCGACGGGTTGCCGCCGATCTCGCAGTAGTTCGCGGGCGAGCCGCCGTGCGCGCGGACGGCGTCGAAGAGCGTCAGCGATCCGCCGCCGGCGCCGATCACGAGGCCGATGTTGCCGTCGAACTCGGTGACGTTGCCAGCGACGCCGCGATGGTCGGCGCCGTCGACCTCCTCGCCCGCGAGCTCGAACGGCGTCGGCTCGCGCGCCAGGCGCGTCTCGTCGTCGCCGACGCCGAGCTCCTCGAGCAGGGGCTTGTGGCGCCCGCGCGCCTCGCTCTCCATGTCCATGTGCGCGTCGAGCGCGACGAACGTGCCGTCCTTCATCTCGCACAAAGGGTTGATCTCGGCGAGCACCATGTCGTGGTCGACGAACAGCTGCGCCAGCTTGCGGACGATCGGCGTCAGGCGCTGCAGCGCCTTGCCGGTGACGCCGGTCTGCGCGATGCACTCCTTGGCCTGGTAGTCGCTGAGCGGCATGAGGTTGGAGATGTGCACCCGGCCGACGTGGTCGGGGTGCTTCTCGGCGACCTCCTCGATGTCGATGCCGCCCATGTCGGAGAAGAGCATCATCGGCT
>DATMJM010000620.1:0-6054 GCA_035553935.1 Solirubrobacteraceae bacterium | reverse complement strand
GACGGCGAAACGGTCGCTGCGCCTGATCCCCGCGGGGAGCCGCAAGGTCTCAAAGACCGTGAGGCTCGAGCTGCCGCGCGGCGCCGGCGGCCCGATCGCGCTGTCGCCGCGCGACGGGCGCCTGGCGATCGGCGCGCTGGCGGGCGCCTCCAGCGGCGCGATCGTCGACCCTGCGGCCCGCCGCGTGCAGCGCTTCGGCGCCGGCGCCGCGCGGCAGCTCGAGCCTCACGGTCTTTGAGACCTTGCGGCTCCCCGCGGGGATCAGGCGCAGCGACCGTTTCGCCGTCACCCAGGCGCGCCCGCCGCCGTCGATCGCGACGCCGCGGGCGCCGGGCACGCGCACCACGCGCAGCAGGCGCCGCTCATCGAGCCCGAGGATCCCGACACGGCCGCCCGTGAGCACGACGGCCGCCTGGCCGGCGCGCCGGCCGGCGGCGAGCTGGCGCCCGCTGCGCCCGAGCGCGATCGTTCCCGCCGAAGCGAGGCTCGCGGCCGACACGAGGGTGACGCGGTCGCCCTGCAGCGCCATCAGCCGCCCGTCGCGGGCCGTCACGAGCTGGGAGATCGGCGCCCCCGCCAGCGTTGCGCGGCGCGTCTCCGTGCGCCCGTCGATGTCGATCTCGACGATGCTGTTGCCCGCCGCCGCGTACCCGCGGCCGCCGAACGGCCGCGCCGCGACGCTGCGCACCGGGCCGGGCATCGGCAGCTGCGCGACGACCGCGTTCGTGGAGAGCTCCACGAGCCACAGCTCCGGGGTGCCGGTCGCCACGAGCAGCGCGCGCGCGGAGGCGGGCTGCGCGCAGGCCAGCGCGGCGGCCAGCGCGCCCGCGAGCGCGAGCCACCGCCGGCAGCGACTCGGGCCGTGGGAGCGAGATCGCATCCGCCACATCTTCAGCACAGTCGCTGCGCGCAGGTCGCGGTTGCCACGCGCGGGGGGAGGCGCGCACCTGGTCGGGCGTCCGTAGACGGCGGAGTGGTCCAGCACGACGCTGAAGCCGGCGGCGGCGATCTCCTGCAGCCGCCCGACGCCGATGCCCCCAGCAGGCGCCCGAGGCCCTCGACGACAAGTGGGGCAAGCGCTTCGCGGTGATCACCCAGCCGTGGCTGAACGCCTGGCAGTACGTGATCGCGTTTTTGGCCTTCCCGCGCGGTCGCGGGTTCAAGCCCCGTCGCTCTCCCTCACGGAGCGGGCGCTGGTGCGCGCCGGGCGCCGCCCGCTCGCCGCCCGTTCGGATCGGCGGCGACACGTACTGCTCGCCCGACACGACCACCGCCGGGTGGCGGCCCGCGGCGAGCCCGCCGGCGAGCGGCGGAGCGACGACGTGCTCGACGTCGACGCGTGCGAGCTGAGCGCGGCCGCGGATCCGGACCGAGAACTCGCCGACCAGCCCATCCGCCCAGAGCTGGGCGGCCCGCATGGTGATGCTCAGCGGGAGCCGGCGCGGGCGCGCCCTCGCCGTGACCCGCAGCCTCCAGCTCGGGCCGCTTGCAGTGACGACGCCGGGCCGGCCGGGATCAGCGTCGAACCGCGCGAGCTCCTTGGGCAGCGCCCAGTGCGCGCGCCGGCGGCGACGCTCGCCGCAGAGTCGACCGCCATGAACGCGACGTGGCTGAGCAGCCGGCCCCCGCGCAGCATCATCGGAGCGCCGAAGATCTCGCGGTACGGGCCGACTGGACCGTCGCGGTAGGAGATGAGGCCGCAGATCGTGACCGGCAGGCCGGCGCGGCCGGCGGGCGCCGACGTCAGCCCGGCGGCCGGCGTCGCGCGGTGCAGCCACAGCACGCCCTCGACCGTGCTGTGCCACGGCGCCGGGGGGAACGCGGGAGGATCAGTCGGCGACACCGTCGACCGACCCTAGACTGGCCGGTCTCCGGGTGCTCCCGACGGCTGGGAGCTCGATAGGTCTTTGAGGGTTGAGCGGGTCCCCCATGGGCGGTACCCGTCCGCGCCTCGGTTCACGGCATGCGCCGCCCGCGCGAGCGCCGGCGCCCGCAGATGCCGGACAGCTATCTCGCGTCCTACGAGAACGACCGCGTTCACCACGGCCGCCTCACCCGCGGCGCATCCTCGCGGCGCACGCCGAAGCGGGCCTGCGTGCACGCGGGGTTGACGGGGTACAAACCGGCCATGCTCTGGTTGCTGCTCGTGATCGCGCTGATTGCCGTCTTCGGCCTCGGCAGCGTGCTGGAGGCCGCATTCTGGACGCTGCTCGTGATCGCCGCCGTCGTCGTGATCGTGGTGCTCGCGATCGGACGCGTGCTAGGGCGGTGAGGAGGAACGATGCCAACGGCGACCCGAGTCGGAACCGCGGGACTGCAGGGCTGGCGCCGCAAGGTCGGTGACGCGGTCGCGCCGCCGCTTGCCCAGCGGATCCCGCTGGGCAGCGAGCAGATCAGGGCCGCGGTCGGAGGCTTGTTCTTCGCACTCTCGCTGATGTACGTCGTCAAGACGGTGACGGCCGCGGTGCGCGAGTTGCGCGCGAGCTGAGACCGCCCGGCGGCGCGCCGCGCAGCGGTAGCATCCTCGCCATGCGCCTGTCCCTGGTTGCGTCGATCATCGCCGTCGTCGCGCTGGCCGGCGCGGCCGCGCCCGCCGCGGCCGACGACGTCTTTCGCCGCTGCGCGGGCATCCCGCGCAACGGGGTCCTCGAGCTGCGCTCGAAGAACCTTCCCTGTCCGAGCGCGCGCGCCCTCGCGCAGCGCACGCTCGACGTCAAGTGCTTCCTCAACGAACGCTCCTGCCGTCACACCTTCCGCGCGCGGCGCTGGACCTGCACGGTCTCCTCGACGTTCGAGTCGGTGCGCTGCACGACGGCCGGCCGCCGCGTCAGCTGGCGCAACCCGGGCTGAGCAGCGAGCGCGCGGCGTGCGCTACACGTGCCTACCGGCGCGGGTCGGTGCGCTCGGTGATCTTCGCGACGTCCTCGTGCTTGCGGACGACGAGGTACCCACCGGCCTCGTCGAGGACGTCCTCGGCGTCCGGCGCCTCATGGCCCGCAACGACGAAGAAGAGCATGCTGTCCTGGCGGATCTGCTCGTACATCCCGAGCGCCATGCGCACGGTCGTGTCGCAGTCGCGGTCGCCGCATTCGCACACGAACCCCGCGTAGTCGGGCTCGGTCTCGCCGCGGTGCACGTTCGCCTCGAGGCGCTCGTTGAGGTCACGGAACGCGCTCTCGTTGCGCGCGATGCGCTCATGGCGATCAGATGCCATATGCCCCTCCTACCGCGCCCGCGCCCGATCAAACCTTGCCGCTGACGTAGCCGTACCGCACCGGGGCGCGGCAGGCGTGCCCGTCCGGCGGCGCCGGGCTACGGCGCCGCCGTCCACTTGACCTCCCCGGACCTGCACGACTGGACGACGTTGCCCGTCGCCTTGTCGATCGTGCGGTCGCTGAGCGAGAACGTGCCCTTCGCGCCCTTGCGCCCGAGGACGGCCGTGAAGGTGTCCTCCACGTGGGTCCGCGTCGCGCCGCTGTCGATCGTGTACCTCTCGCGGTCTCTGACCCGGCCGGTCCTGCTGATCGTGAGGTTCGTGCTCGGTCCCTCGATCCCGATCGAGCGCGTCCCGTCGCTGCAGCGGACCTGCTCGCCGAACAGCGCGCGCGAGATACGCCTGCCGTCGCCGGAGACGCGCAGCACGATCGGCCGGCGCGGACCCACGCCGCGCTGCGCCGTCGTGCCGTAGTAGCGCGCGCGCCGCGCGGCGCCGCGCTTGCCGAGCTCGCGGCCGGGGCGGCGGGCCTCGAAGCCGACCTTCCCCGTCCGGCAGGTCCGCCGCCTGCCTTCGACCGAGCGCCGCAGCGTGGCCGAGATGGTGCCCTGGACCGCTCTCGCGCTCGTGAACGCCCCGGCCAGCTTGTACGTCGTGCTCACCTTCTCGTTCGGCGCGGGCTCCTGGGTCGCGGTGCCCTTGGCCTCGAACGTGCCGTCCGCGGCGATCTTCACCCGCGCCGTGATGTCGCCGCCGGTGCACTTCGCGCGGACCGTCGCCTCGATCTCCAGCCGGCGCTTGTCGAGCGCCCGCAGGGCGATCACGGCGTTGCCCGCGCCGAAGAGGTCCTTCGGCGGCGCGACGAGGGCGCCGCCGCCGAAGTTGCCGCGCGGGCGCTCGGGAGCCTGCGCCGTCGCCGCCGACGCCCCGATGAAGGTGGCCGTCACCGCACAGAGAATCCCCCGGGTGCGCACGCCCGCCAATCTAACCGTCCGTTCGTCGGCGCGTGCCGCCTGCAGCGTTAGTCTCGATCTTCCGCGACCGCACCACGAGGAGGCACCACCGATGCAAGATGCCAGGGCCGGCTTCAGCACATCGCGCGCAGGCGCGCGCGAGGAGGTCAGCACCGCCACGCTGCTGGGCCAGGTCATGTTCCTCGTCGCCGTCGCCCTGGGCTTCATGGTGGCGGGCAGCTGGATCGGGCGCGACCTCGCGCAGGGCACGGGCCTCATCGTGTTCCTCGTCGCCTTCGGCATGCTGATCGCGCAGAGCTTCGTCGAGCCCCTGCGCGTCGGGACGCTGGCCGTCGGATGGCTGTACGCGATCGCGCTGCTGCTCGGCATCGGCATCGGGCCCGCGCTGAGCTACTTCATCCAGAACGACCCCTCCGCCGTGACGCAGGCAGCGGGCGCCACGGCGCTCGTCACGCTCGGCATGGGCGCCGGCGGCTTCGCGCTGAGCAAGGACCTCAAGGCGTGGATGCGGCCGCTGTCGTTCATCGTCCTCGGCTGCGTCGCGGTGTCTTTCGCGCTGCTGCTGTTCTCGGACGGCGGCAACCCGATCGTCAGCGTGATCATCGCGGGTGCCTCCTCGCTGCTGATCGCGGTGAACTTCAACTACCTGCGCAAGCACGGCAGCGGCGACGACGCCGTCTGGATCGCGACCGGCATCTTCGTCTCGATCGTGAACATCTTCCTCTCCCTGCTGAACCTCTTCGGCGACTGACGCCCACCGCTCCCACCACCCGCTACGCCCGCAACCGTGAGGTCAACGTCGCCTACCAGGTGCACGGCGAGGGGCCGATCGACCTGCTGTTCGTCAGCGCGTTCGTCAACCACGTCGAGCACATCTGGGAGGAGCCGGGGCTCGCCCGCTTCCTGACGCGGCTGAGTGCCTTCGCGCGGCTGATCGTCATGGACCGGCGCAGCTCCGGACTCTCCGACGACGGCCCGCTGGGCATCGAGCACGAGCTCGGCGACATCCTCGCCGTGCTCGATGCCGCCGGCAGCCAGCGGGCGGCGGTGCTCTCCTACACGGCGGGCGGGCCGCTCGCGGCCGTGTTCGCGGCGCGACACCCAGAGCGGGTGACGAAGCTCGTGCTGTACGCCTGCATGCTGCGCGCCACGCGCGACGACGACCTGCCGTGGCTGCAGGCCGCCGACGAGCGCGAGGCCCGCTTTGACGCGATCATCGCGCGCTGGGGGGAGGGGACGATGATCGACGCGCTGGCGCCGAGCGCCGCCGGCGATGCCGAGCTGAAGGCGTGGTTCGGGCGGCTGACGCGGTTGGCCGCCAGCCCCGGGCGGATGCGCCGCCTCGTCGCCGAGATGGCGCGCATGGACCCACGGCCCGAGCTCGCGCACATCGCTGTCCCGACGCTCGTGCTGCACCGCGCGCAGGACGAGTTCATGGACGTGCGCCACTCGCGCGAGTACGCGCGGCGCATCCCCGGGGCGCGGCTCGTCGAGCTGCCGGGCGCCGACTCGCTGCCCAGCGCCGGCGACAGCGACGCGCTGCTGGGCGAGATCGAGGAGTTCCTGACGGGCGGGCGGCGCGGCTCGGACCGCGAGCGCGCGCTGCTGACGGTCATGTTCAGCGACATCGTCGGCAGCACCGCCCGCGCCGCAGAGATCGGCGACAAGCGCTGGCGCGACCTGCTCGCCCTGCACGACAGCGACGTGCGGCGCGCGCTGGCGTCCTTCGACGGCCACGTCGTGCAGCGCATCGGCGACGGCTTCCTCGCGGTCTTCGACGGCGGGCCCAGCCGCGCCGTGCGCTGCGCGCGGGCGCTGCGCGACCACGTCGCGGCCGGCGGGCTGCGGCTGCGCATCGGCCTGCAC
>DATMJM010000619.1:0-11661 GCA_035553935.1 Solirubrobacteraceae bacterium | reverse complement strand
CTGCGAGCGCGTCTCGCGGCGGTAGCCCTCAGGGCGCCAGCCGCGCGATGTCGACGGGCAACCCGACGTGGTGGCCCTGGGCGTAGTCGACGCCGTACTCGCGCAGCAGGTCCTGCGTGCGGCCGTCGCCGACGAACTCTGCGATCGTGAGCTTGCCTAGGTTCTGCGCGATCTTCACCATCGCCTGCACCATGAGCTGGTCGGTCTCGTCGCCGACCAGCGCCTCGATGAGCTCGCCGTCGATCTTCACGTAGCTCACCGGCAGGTGCCTCAGGTAGTGCAACGAACCGAACCCGGTGCCGAAGTGGTCCAGCGCGAAGCCGCAGCCGAGCTCGGCCAGCGCCTCGGCGAACTCGCGCGCGTCGTCCATGTTCGCGATCGCCGCCGCCTCGGTGACCTCGAAGATGAGGTTGGCGGGGTTGATCGCGGTCCTCGCGAGCTCGCGCTCGATGAGGTGCGTCAGCTCGCGATCGCCGATCGACTTGCCCGACAGGTTCACCTCCAGGCGCAGCTCTCGCCCGGCGCGGGCGTGCTCGGCGACGAGGCCGATCGCCCTGCGCGCGACCCAGCGATCGATCGCCTCGACGAGGCCGTGGCGCTCGGCGCCGGGCAGGAAGGCGGCGGGCGCGATGAGCGAGCCGTCCTCGTCGCGCATGCGCAGCAGCAGCTCGTGCTGCGAGACGCCGCCGGTCGCGAGGTCGCGGATCGGCTGCGCGTGCAGGACGAACGCGTCGTTGTCGAGCGCGTGGCGGATCCTGTCGACCCACGTGTAGCGCGCGCGCAGCCGCGCGTCGCGCGCGCCGGCCGCGGTGAACACCGACACACGGTCGCGCCCGGCGCGCTTGGCCTCGTACATGGCGAGGTCGGCGTCGACCATCAGCTCCTCGCCGCTCACGGCGCCGCCGGCGGCGCCCGACTCGCCGAGCAGCGCGACGCCGATCGACGCCGTGACCGACACGCGCCGGCCGTCCAGGATGACCACGTGGCCGCGGATCGCCTCGAGGATGGAGTCGGCGACCCGGGCGGCGTCCTCGGCGCCGATCTGCGGCAGCAGCAGCGCGAACTCGTCGCCGCCGAGGCGCGCGAGGACGTCCGTCTCGCGCAGGCGCCTGCGCAGCAGGACGGCGACGCTCCGGATGAGCTCGTCGCCCGCCTTGTGGCCCAGGGTGTCGTTGACGTACTTGAAGTTGTCGACGTCGAGCACGAGGGCGGCGAGCCCGCCGCCGTAGCGCGCCCCGTAGGCGACCGCGCGCGCCAGCTCCTCCTCGAAGCGCCGGCGGTTGATCAGGCCCGTCAGCGCGTCGTGGTCGGCGAGCTGCTGGAGCTCCTCCTCGAAGCGCTTCTGCTCGGTCACGTCGCGGAAGCTCCACACGCGCCCGACCGTCTCGGCGCCGACGCGGTGCGGCTTGGAGTCGCGCTCGATCACGCGTCCGTCGCGCAGCAGGAGCTCGTCGCGACTCTGCGCGACGGGATCGGCGTACAGCTCGCGCACCTTGGAGACGAACTGCTCGGGATCGCGTAGCTGGTCGCTGGCGAACCGCAGCGCCGCCTCGTCGTCGCCGCCGCTGAGCACCTCGTCGGGGATCCCCCAGATCTCCGCGAAGCGGCGGTTGTGCGTCACGATCCGGCCCGCCAGGTCGGCGACGAGGATGCCGTCAGCCGTCGAGTCCAGCGTCGATCCGAGCACCGCGAGGGCTTCCTCCGCCCTCTGCTTGGCCGCACTGAGCTCGGCCGTGCGCTGGAGCACGCGCTCCTCGAGCGAGGCCGACAGGGCCTGCACCTCCGCGAACCCCTCCGCGTTCTCCAACGCCGCGCCGGCGAGAGTGGTGACGAACGCGGCGAGCCGCTGCTCGTCCGCGCCGAAGAACCCGGCGAGCTGGCGGTGGGCCACGTGCAGCATGGCGATCGCGCGGCCGCGCACGAGGACCGGCGCGCACAGCGCGCTGCGCAGGCCGTCGAGCTCCTGCCGGGCGCTGCCGTCGTGGTCGAGCTCGTCGTCGCCGAGCACGATCGGCGCCGCCGCGCGCAGCGCGCGCTCGATCGCCGCGCGGCCGGGCGCGGAGGGCGCGTCACCCGCCTGCGCGCACACCGGCCGGCCCGGCTCGTCGAGCGCCACGACGACGGAGCACTCGCCGTTGAGCAGCGTCATCGCCGCGTCGCACGCGGCGGCGAAGATGGCGTCCGCGGTGCGCGCGCCGACGATCCGGCGCTCGGCGTCGAGCACCGTCGTGAAGCGCTCGGCGAGCGACGCGGTCGCCGCCCCTGCGGCGGAGGACGCGTGATCGTGCGGCGCGATCTCGAGCTCGGCGACCGCGCGCCGCCCCGCCGTCAGATCCGCGCCGGCGCCGGGCGCTCCGATCGCCCCGCGCAGGCTGCCCCGGGCGATGAGCGAGAGCGCGTGCTCGTGGCGAGCGTGCTGCGCCTCGGCGACCTGGAGGCTGCGCTCGATCAGGCGCAGCCCGCGGCGCGGCCGCCCGCTCATCGCCGCCAGCAGGGCGCACTCGCGCAGGGCGTGCGGAAGGTTGTTGCGGTAGCTGCGCGCGAGGCGCAGCGCGCCGCGACCGGCGCGTCGGGCGCGCCGCAGCAGGCGCCGGCGCGGCGCCGGCGCGAGCGCGCTCGCCTGCTCGACCTGCATGCGCAGCGCCGTCGCCAGCCACGGCCGCAGCGGGGCGACGTACTCCTGGCGCAGCCCCGAGCTGCGCAGGAAGGCGACGGCGCCGGCGAGCACGGTGACGGCGTCGTCGACCCGCCCGTCGCGGATGAGCCGCAGCGCGTCGGCCTGCAGAACCTCCACGCGGGTGTGGACGTCGTCGGCCGGCCGCGCCAGCGCGGCGTCGACGAGCTCCGCCGGCAGCGCGCCGCCGGAGGCCTTGGCCCACGCGCCGAGGCTGATGCCCGACGACTGCACGTCGCCGACGGCCGTGCCCGCGTGATGTACGCGACGTGCGGCATCGACGGCCTCCTGCATGCGCCCGAGCCGGTACAGCGCCAGCGCGATGTTCCAGCCGGCGGTGTTCGCCTCCCAGCGGTCGCCCGTGCGCTCGAGGATCTGCACCGCGGCGCGCAGCTTCTCCAGCGACTCCTCGTAGCGACCCGCCACGTACAGCACGACACCGTGGAAATGCAGCGACTGGCCCTCGCCCCAGCGGTCGCGCAGCTCGCGCCGGATCGCGAGCGAGCGCTGCGCGTACCGGATGCCGCGCGAGCACCACGGCAGCATCGTCGTGGCCGGCGCATGCTCGGAGTACGCCTGCGCGAGCTCGGGTGTCGGCTCGTGGCGCTCGGCGAGGTTCATGCCGCGCAGGTGCGTCCACGCGCACGGGACGAGGCCGGCGCTGAACCAGTACACGTGCGCCAGCTCGCTGTGCAGGCGCATGATCAGCCGCTCGCGCTCGGCCCCGTCCGCCGGGCGGCGGCCGACGAACCGCGACGGAAGCAGTGAATGCGCGGCCTGCACGAGGACCTGGACGACGAGCATGACGAGAAACCCCGCCCTGCTGCGGGGCACGCGCTGCCCCAGCAACCGCAGCGCGCGCACGAGCGTCTCGGAGGCGGCGCCCACGTCACCGCGCTTGAACGCCAGCTCGCCGAGCTTGGCCTCGAGCCGTGCGGCGAGCTCGTCGGTGTGGCAGCGGTCGCGGGCGGCGAGGAAGTGCTCGCGCGCCTCGTCGTAGCGGCCCGCCAGCATCGCGACGTCGCCCAGGCTCTCGGCGATCTCGCGCTGCAGCTCCGGGTCCCGCGCGCCGCGCGCCGCGATCTCGTACTGGCGCTGGGCGGTGTCCAGGGCATAGCGGGCGCGCGCCGTGGCGGCGGCGCTCAGCGCGTACGGCAATGCGCGCTCGCGCTCGCCCGCGGCGTCGAAGTGGTAGGCGAGCTCGAAGGTGCGCCCCGCGTCGCGCTGCTCGACGGTCGCGGCGGCGCGGCCGTGCAGCTCGCGCCTGGTCTGCTCGGGCAGGCGCGCCAGCAGCGCCTCGCGCAGCTTGTCGTGCGCGAAGGCGAAGCGACCGTCGCCCTCGGGCCAGACGATGTGCCGGCGCCGGGCATCCGCGAGGATCGCGTGTGCGCGGTGCTGCGTGCAGCCCGCGAGCTCGAGTGCGTGGCGAAGATCGAACTGCTTGCCGAGCACGGCGCCGACCGACAGCAGGTCCAGCAGCTCCTCGGGAGCCTGTTCGAGCCGGCGGCTGGCGAGGGCGGCCGAGCGGCTGGATGCCTGCACGCTCGCGAGGCGGTCGGGCACCGTGCGCCAGCCGTCTTCGGTGTCGGCGAGCGTCTCGCTCTCGACGAGGCCGCGCAGCAGCTCGGAGGCCATGAAGGGACTGCCCTCCGCGAGCCGCACGATGACGTCCAGCGCGTCTGCGGGCACGACACCCGCCATCGACTCGACGAGGTCGCGGACGCAGCCGTCGTCGAGCGGCGCGAGGCGCAGGTGGTCGTTCGCCGGCAGCGAGCGCAGCGGGTGCGCGGCGGGCACCTCCTCGGTGCGGAACGCGACGACGACCAGGACGTGCGCGCTTGCCGCGCTCTCGCGGACGGCGTCGAGCCAGTGCCCGAGCAGCTTCGTCGTCAGCCCCTCCGCCCACTGGCAGTCGTCGAGCATGACGACCGCCGGGTGGCCCGGAGCGCCGAGCGCGTCGAGCAGGCTGTCCAGCGCGAGGATCGTCCGCATCTCGCCGTGCTGCTCGCCGGTCGACGAGCGCGTGCCGCCGGATGTCCTGCCGAGCACGTCGCGCAGCTGCGGCATCGCCTCCGCGAGCGCATCCTCGCGCCCCGCCAGGCACCGCCTGAACTCGGCGGCGAAGGCCGGGTCGCCGCCGCAGCGTGCGATTGCGCCGCCGACGACGCCGTCGAGGACCCCGAACGGGCGCTGCGCGGCCTGGTCGCGACCCTGCCCGCGCAGGACCCACGCCCCGGCGAGCACGCTCGCGCGCGCGAGCTCGTCGAGCAGCCGGCTCTTGCCGCCGCCGGATTGCGCCTCGACCAGCACGAGCCCCGGGCGCCCGTCGATCGCGCGCGCGAGCTGCTCCTCGAGCCGCGCGAGCTCCGTGGCCCGGCCGACGAGGGCGGGCTCGGTGAGGCTGCGCCGGCGCCGATCGCGCAATCCGACGACGAGCTGCGGATCCTGCTCGCCGCGCTCGAGCGCGTCGGCGACCGCGCCCAGGTCGTCGCACACGGCGTCGGCCGACTGATAGCGGTCGCGCGGATCCTTGCGCAGCAGGCGCTGCACGATCTCGTCGAGCGCCGTCGGGACCTCCGGGACGAGCGTGCGCAGCGAAGGCGGCCGGCTCGTCGCATGACCGCGCAGCACCTCGCCCACGGAGTCGCCGGCGAACGGCGGCCGTCCCGCGAGGCACTCGAAGAGCACCGTGCCCAGGCAGTAGAGGTCCGAACGCTCGTCGGCGTGCTGGTGCAGCAGCCCCGCCTGCTCGAGCGACATGTGGTGGGCGGCCGCGACCGGCAGCTCGCGCGCGTCGGCATTCAGACCGCCGCCGCGGCCGAGGCCCACGTCGACGAGCGTGACGTCGAGCAGGGGGCCGCGCGCGTTGACGATCACGTTGGCGGGCTTGAGGTCGCTATGCACGACGCCGCGGTCGTGCGCGGCCAGCAGCGCGCGGGCGATGCCGCGGCCGACGGCGACGGCCTCGGCGGGGGCGAGCCGGTCGCCGGCCAGGCGCTCGCCCAGCGTCAGGCCGGCGACGTGGGAGCGCACCACGAACGCCTCGTCGCCCCGGCGGCCGACGGCCAGCGGCGCCGCGAGCAGCGCCGGGTCGACGTCGTGCAGGACGCCGATCTCGTGCGCGAGGCGCGCGTGCGCCTCGGGCGTCAGCCTCGCCGACGCGGTCGCCTTGATGACCACCGCTGCGCCGGAGCCGGTGTCCTCCCCCAGGAACGTCGCGACGCCACGCTCGCGCCTGAGCAGACGCACGGCCTGGAAGTCCGGGCCATAGCGGTTGTCAGAGGCGACGGGCAACATGTGGTGTCGGCGGCCGCGACGGCAACCGGCCGTTAGGTCATATCGGCCGCCGGCGGAGCCGACATGAGGGCGATCAACGAGTGATCACAGCTCGCGCTCGTAGTAGAAGCTCAGCGGCCCGTCCGGCCCGCCCTCGCGGTTGGTGAAGCCGAGACTCTCGTACAGGGCGCGCGCCGCGACGTCGTCCTCGCTCGTGCCGAGGTCCATGTGGTCGGCGCCCTCTGCGCGGGCCAGCTCGATCGCGGCGTCCATCAGCGCGCGCCCGAGCCCGCGGCCGCGGCGATCGGGAACGACGTAGAGCTCGGCGAGATAGCACTCCAGCGCATCGGTGCAGATCGCCGGCCTGAAGCGCAGCACCGCGAAGCCGTCGGGGCCGGCGCCAGCGAGCAGCACCGCGGTCCGGCCGTCGGCGAGCAGCTCCCCGAAGCGCTCGGCGAGCTTGCGCGGACCCGGCGTGTAGTCGTCGTACTCGGCGTTGAAGTCGTGCATGAGCCGGCCGATCGCCTCCGCGTCGGCGGGCGCGGCGCGGCGGACGAGCGGATCGGGCCGGTCGGTCATCGATGGCGAAGACTGCCGCAACTCGCGCGGCGGTCGCGCGTCCGCGGCTGAGCAGCGTTTGACAGGCTGGACGTGCCGCAACCGGCGCAGATCGCCGTCGAGGGATACGACAGCTGGCGCGTTCGCGCCGGGCTGGTCGGGGCCCACGCTCGACGAGTAGACGGTCCGGGCGGAGCAGACGCTCGCGAAGGCGAGCGCGTGGTGCGAGCTGTGGCCGCTGCCCCTACGCGAGCGCGATGAGGTAGCGGGCCTCCTCGTGGACGCGGTAGCGCCCGTCGGCGCCGCGCAGTGGCGCCATGGCCTGCGCGACCGCCTCGGCGACCGCATCCCGTCCCGCCGTTCGAGCCGCCCGAACGAACGGCGGCGCCGCGAGGACGCCGCGCAGCATCGTCTCCAGGTCCGGATACTCCTCGACGAACTCGAGGTAGCCGGCGTCGGCGGGACGCAACCCGGCCCGGGCGGCAATCTCCTCGAGGACGCCCTCCTCGTGGAGGCTCGGGCCGTCGTCGTCCGTGCTCGCCCGCTCCGGTGAGAACCTGCCGAGGACCCTGAACATCGCCGTCGACTGGCACTTCTCCGGGCGGCCGAACACTGTCGTCGCCACGCTCGCGCCCGGCCTCGCCACCCGCCCGGCCTCCCGCAGCGCCGCGACCATGTCCGGCGCGATGAAGAAGGAGTTGAACCCGGTCACCACGTCGAAGCGGTCGTCGGGCCACGGCAGCCGCTGCATGTCGCCGATGCGGAAGTCGCCGTCGCGAACACGCTCGCGCGCGATGTCGACGAACGCCGCGGTCGCGTCGATGCCGGCCACGCGCGCGCCGCGATCGGCGGCGATCCGGCAGAAGCGCCCCGCGCCGCAGCCGACGTCGAGCACGCGCGTGCCGCTCGCCACCTCGACGCGCTCGAGCACGTGGCGGTACAGCGCGATCCCCCAGCCGTTCCAGCCCTCCATCACATCTGCCCAGTCGCGCGCGTGCTCGCTCCAGAGCGTCGCCTGCATCGCGACCGGGCCCTCGAGGCTCGGCGCCTCGGCTGCCTGTGTTGGTTGCATGGCCGCGAAGCTATCCCGTGCGAAGCACCCGGTCTGCTCCAGGAATGTGGTATTTGCACGATCTGACGTGCATCGGGTCTGACCGCGCGCATATCCTGCTCGCGATGACGGAGATCGCGATCGACCACGTCTCCGAACGAACCTACGACGTCACGATCGAGCGCGCGAGCCGGCACCGCGTGACGGTGCCCGATCGCTTCGGCGACGACGACCTCGAGCAGATCGTCCGCGTCTCCTTCGAGTTCCTGCTCGAGCGCGAGCCGGCCTCCTCGATCCTGCCCGAGTTCTCGCTGGACGTGATCGCGCGCTACTTCCCCGAATACGAGGACGAGCTTCCGCGCCGGCTCGGTTGACCGGTCAGCGCGCTGCCTCGAGGCACAGCACGCCGTCGTCACCCACGGTCGCTGCATGCTCGGTGCCCGGATCGACCTCGAGGCGGTCGCCGGGCTCCAGCGCGAAGTCGCCGTCGCGGGTGTGGAACACGATGGCGCCCTCGACGCAGTAGAGCACCTTCGTGTAGCGGTGCGAGTGCCAGCCGTAGCGGTCGCCGGGGGCATTGGCCCACGAGTGCGGATTGAGCCCCTCCTCGGCGTAACGTGCCTCGATCCGCTCCCGGTCGGGCGGCTGGACGTCGGCCTTCTCGAGGCGTGCTGCCATGCGCCGGTGAGCGTACCCGGCGCGGGGTAGGAGGTGTCGGTGCCCGCGACGAAAACCCCTTGGTGGCGCTCCGGCGTCGTCTACCAGATCTATCCGCGCTCGTTCGCCGACGCGGACGGCGACGGCGTCGGGGACCTGCGCGGCATCGTCGAGCGCCTGGAGCACGTGCGCGACCTCGGCGCGGCGGCGGTGTGGCTGTCGCCGATCTACCGCTCTCCGATGGCCGACTTCGGCTATGACGTCGCCGACCACACGGACGTCGATCCGCTGTTCGGCACGCTCGCCGACGCCGACGCCCTGATCGAGCGCGCGCACGAGCTCGGGCTGCGCGTGCTGCTGGACTTCGTGCCCAACCACACCTCCGACCAGCACCCGTGGTTTGCCGAGTCGCGCTCCAGCCGCGACAACCCGAAGCGCTCGTGGTACGTGTGGCGCGCCGGCGACGCGCCGCCCAACGGCTGGATCGCGAACTTCGGCGACCAGCGACCCGCGTGGACGCGCGACGAGCCGACCGGGGAGTGGTACCTGCACTCCTTCCTGCCCGAGCAGCCCGACCTCAACTGGGACGAGCCCGAGGTCGAGGCGGCGATGCACGACGTCCTGCGCTTCTGGCTGCGGCGCGGCGTCGACGGCTTTCGCATCGACGTCGCGCACGCCATCGGCAAGGACCCCGAGCTCGGCGACAACGAGCCCGGCCGCCGGCACAGCGAGGGCTGGCCATCGGTGCATCCGCGGCTCGCCGGCATCCGCCGCGTGCTCGAGGAGTTCGACGGTGAGCGCGTCGCGGTGGGCGAGGTCTACCTGCTCGACCAGCGCGCGCTCGCGCCCTACATCACGTCCGGCGACGAGCTGCACCTCGCGCACAACTTCGTCTTCCTCAACCTGCCCTGGTCGGCGCAGCGGTTCCGGACCGTCGTCGACGAGTTCGAGGAGCTCACGCGCGAGGGCGGCTGGCCGGCGTGGTGCCTGAACAACCACGACCACTCGCGCACGGCCACGCGCTACGGCTGGTCCCGCGCGCGCGTCGCGGCGATGCTCGTGCTCACGCTGCGCGGGACGCCGTTCCTCTACCAGGGCGAGGAGCTGGGCCTGACCGACGTCCACGTGCCGCCGGATGCGATCGTCGACGTCGACGACCGCGATCCCGAGCGTGCGCCGATGCCGTGGGTGGCGCCGTCGCAGGCCGGTCCCGGCGCCGGCTTCACGACGCGCGAGCCATGGCTGCCGGTGCACCCCGACGCCGAGCTGCTCGCAGCGAGCGTGCAGGCGCAGGACGCCGGCTCGGACCTGGCGTTCTACCGCGAGCTGCTAGCTCTGCGTGCCGCGACCGCCGCGCTGCACTCCGGCACGTATCGCTCGGTGACCGCCGCGCCTGACGTCTTCGCGTTCGTGCGCGAGCACGAGGGGCGGCGCGTGCTCGTCGCGCTGAACTTCGCGCCGTTCCCGAGAGCGCTCCCGGACGAGGCGCACGGCGGGCGCACGCTGCTGTCGACGCACGAGGTCGCCGCACCCGGCACCCTCGCCGGCGACGAGGGTCGGATCGTCGAGCTCGGCTAGCCAACCCGGATCGTGACGTCGGCGCGCTCGCGCAGCCGGGGGCTGCGCTCCTCTTTGGACGTCACGGTCGCCGGTGATGTAGGGCGGGATCTGCTCGCGCGGCGGTGCAGCGCGATGCGGGGCATCGGCGCGTGCGTACCCGAGGCCGGCGCTCGGGACGCCGGCCTCGGGTGCTTCGTCAGCCGCGGACTTGCGGCTTCAGCGGTCCCCGAGCACCTGGAACGAGCGCATCTCGCCGCGCATGCGCGCCGGCAGGTAGCCGGTGAACAGCGTGTAGGAGTGCACCGTGCCCTGGCGCTGGGCGATTGCGGCTCGGTCGGGCTCGGAGAGCTGCTCGTTCAGCGACCAGCTGCCGTTGTCGCGGATCCGCGCGCGGAAGCGGACGATCCGCGTCTGGCCGCCGCGGTCGTACTCGAGCTGCAGCCGGACGACGCCGGCCGCCCGGTCGCTGACGGTCCCGGAGGCCACGGTCCGGTCGCCGACGACCCGCGGGCGGCCGAGCCGCAGCTCCGCCGGCCGGGCGGCGGCGCGCAGCCGGACGGTCTGCGGCCGCGTGTCGGCGTCGCCCGCGTACGCGATCGTGACGATCCCGGTGCCCAGCCGCGCCTGCGATGCCGGGATGCGGTGACGGAAGCGGATCCTGCCGTTGACCGCGTCGATCGCCGCCGTGAAGCGGTGGCGCCGGCCGGCCGCGTGCAGCTCCACGCGCACGCGGCCCGAGGCGCGCGCCGTGATCGGCGCCAGCACGTCGAGCACGCGATCGCCGCGGTCGATCCGCGCGCGCGCGATCGACAGCTTCGCCGTGAGCCGTCCGGCGGCGCCCGGTGCCGGCCCGGGCGGCTGCGTCGGCACCTGCGCCGGCGCCCCCCGCGACAAGAACGCCCACACGCGCCCCTGGTCGACGTTGCCGCCGACGTCGGTGAACGGCGCGCCGCCGAGGTAGTCCGGCTCGCCGTCGCCGTTGATGTCGCCGACGGCCGCGAGGCCCCAGCCGAGACGCGGCCCCGCAGGCGTCGTGCTGCCCTGCGCGGCATCGACCGCCGGCAGCTCGAAGGCCTTGAGCAGCGACCCGTCGCGCCCGTCGAGCACGTAGGTGCCGCCGTTGTCGCTCGCGCCCACCACGTGGTGCGGCGACTGGCCGATGTACTGGTCGGGCACGCCGTCCTTGTTGTAGTCGGTGGAGGCCACAGACCAGCCCCACTGGCCGCCTTCGGTGGGCTCCGGGTCGTCGAGCGTGCGGATCAGCGCGCCGTTGGAGCCGTTGAAGATCCACGCGCGGCCCTGGCCGGGGCCGGCGGGGCCGTTGTGCGTGAAGCCGTTGGCGTAGAGGTCCGCGCGGCCGTCGAGGTTCACGTCGCCGGGCGCTCCGGGCGCGGCGTCCTGGAAGCCCCAGTTGGAGCCCGGCTGGGGCTCGGGCGGGTCGATGCGCAGCCGCAAAGCGCCGGTCGCGCCCTCGAAGACGTACATCCGGCCGACGGCGGAGCCCGCCGCGGTGGTGAGGCTGGACGCGCCGACGAGCTGGTCGCCGACGCCGTTGGCGTTCGTGTCGCCCGGGCTCTGGACGGCGATGCCGAACGAGCCGCAGCCCGTGAAGCACTTCACGCCGAGGGACGCGCGATCGGCGGTGGGAACGTCCAGTCTGCGTACGAGCGCGCCTGTGAAGCCGTTGAAGATGTACGCCTGGCCGATGTTGCGATAGCAGCCTTCCGCCAGAGCCGCCTCGCTCGCGATGCCGACCGCGCAGCCGGCGGGGATGTCGTTGTTCGACGCGCCGACGAGCACGTCGCCGACGCCGTCGCCGGTGACGTCGCCGGCGGCGCCGATGCGCGAGCCGAAGCGTCCGTCGGACTGGGGGTCGGGGTTGTCG
>DATMJM010000618.1:0-3624 GCA_035553935.1 Solirubrobacteraceae bacterium | reverse complement strand
GTTCAGGCGATCCAGTCGTCGGCGCAGGGCGCGGGCCAGTGGACGTAATGGCCCGTCGGTAGAAGACCTCTGTTGGGATTTGGAGAGCGTGCGTTGCCGGGGGATCGCCTGTCGGACTTGCTGCCAGAGCCCTCAACAATCACACAGGGCGTTGGGCAGCCAGCGCAGGAACCCGACACTGCCGACGGATCTGCTTGGAGCGGCCGGGAGTCGTACCCGTTGGCTGTCAGCTTTGGCTGTCAGAGCGACATTCCGGGCCGGAATTGAGCGTGGATCGGGTGGGCTGAATGGGGACTTTTAATCCTCGTGTCGTGGGTTCGAATCCCACCGGGCCCTCCACTTTGAGCGCGGACCGGGCCGTACGGGACATCCGCGGCCGTCCGTCTGCGTGCCTTGGTCGTCCCGCTGTCGAACTTCCGCTCGCCCGACCGCCGCTTCGGCCCGTGCCGGCCGGCCCCCCGAAGGGGGGCCATTGGTCGGCCGGAAGGAGCCGTCTGTCACCTGTCCGTGGAGCCCAGGCTGGGCGACAGTCAGCGTGCCATTTAGGAAAGCAGCACGCGAGGAGAACGAGAAATGGAAAGCAGGCTCAAGAAGCTCGGGGTCGTCCTGGCCCTGTTCGGCTTCGTCTTTGTCATCGGCGGTGGCTACGCCTTCATGAAGGTGCAGGAGGGCGAGCGCTCACTGCAGGCATTCAGTGCCGCCCAGAACGTCAAGCTGTCGTACAACGACGAGGGTCAGCTGATCGACCGCGGCTCGACCGAGACCGCCCAGGAGATCATGGCGCTGCTGACGGTTGACTGGGGCTATCCCGTTCAGGCGGCCGAGTTCGATCCGAAGGATCCGCTCGTCAACACCGCCAGCGAGTACATGTTCCAGATGGCAACCGTCGCCTACCACACCCTGAACAGCACGCAGGAAGTCATCCTGACCGAGGACGTCGAGTACAACGGTGAGCTGTTCAAGGCAGGCACCTATGAGTTCGCGGTCGACGGCCGCTACTGGGCCGACTTCGATCGGATGCACCCGATCGAGGGCCCGGCACGCGCCCAGGCATGGACGCCCGTCGCGCATGCCCTGATCGCCGAGCTGGGTGTCGGCACCTCGACCGCCTCGTCGCTCCAGCTGGGTCTGGGCGTCGCCGGCCTCTTCGCCGGAGTCGGGCTCGCATTCATCTTTGCCGGCCTCGGATTGGTGTGGGCAACCCGCCCCGAGACCGCCAAGGTCCCGGTGCTGCGTCCGGCGATCACGCCGGCCTGATGGCCCGGTGAGCGGGGCGTCGCGCCCCGACCACCGCACCGGGTAACCGACCGCCGGGTGGGAGTCCGCAGGGACTTCCCCCGGCGGTCGAGATTCGCGCGCCGGGATGTGCCTGGGCTCCTGGTGGAGTCGCTGGCCGCATGGCTGCTCGGCGGTTCCCGCTGACCCTAACTTGGCGCCGGGGAGAGGCCAGATCCCGGCGTCGCCGCCGGGCCGACTACCCGGGCTGTGACCGGCACTATCGATACGATGGCGCCCAAGGGTGGCGCGGAGCCGCTCAAACGGGCTGCGCAGCCGTTGCACGGCGCTCCCTGCGAGCCGTCAGCCACGGTTTCACGCTCAGCGCTGCGCGCAGGGTCGCGCCTGGACGTGCGTCCGGTGCCATTAGTGCACATCCCAACGATAGTGCCGATCAGACGTAGCGCAGGGGCCCGGCCCGGCCCAGGCCGCGCAGCCCAGGGCCCAGCCCAGGCCGCGCAGGCCCGCCCGCGGCCCTCAGGCCGGTCCCTCGGGCAGTCCCAGCTCTTCGAGCGACATCAACTCGAGGATGTCTGTCGTCGCGCTCCGCTCGATGCCCTTGTACACGTCGGTCGTCAGGTACTTCAGGCCGCTGTCGACGGCAAGCGTCACGACGGTGGCGGCCGGCCCCAGGCGACGGGCGACGCGCAGCGCGGCGACGACGTTGGCACCCGACGATGCGCCGGCGAAGAGTGCCTCTTCGGCCGCCAACCGGCGCGCCATCGCCTGGGCGTCTGCCGTCGTGACCGACATGAACTCGCTCGCGTCGGCGGAGTCCCAGAGTGGTGGGACGAAGCCGATGCCGATGCCCTCGATGCCGTGGCCGCCGGTGCGGCCCTCGCTCAGCACGGGTGACTCCGCCGGCTCGACCGCGACCGTCGTGATCCCGGGCGCATGGCGGCGCAGCGCAGTCGTTGCGCCCTGGAACGAGTGCGCCGTACCGACCGACTGGACGAAGGCGTCGACACGCCCACCCGTCTGCTGCCAGATTTCGTCGCCCATCGCCTCGTAGCCGCGCGCCGCGTCGTGGTTGTTGAGCTGGTCTACCCACCAGGCGCCGCTGTCGGCGCTGATCCGGCGGGCGGTCGCGATCATCGTCTTGACCAGCTGCTCGGTGATCTGAAGGCGGTCGCTGCGGACGAGCGTGATGCGCGCGCCGAGCGCGGCCTGGTGGTCGCGCTTCTCGTCGCTGAACGCGTCGGAAGTGACGACGTGCAGCTCGTAGCCTTTCGCCGCGCAGACGAGGGCGAGCGACGTGCCCGTCGACCCGCCGGTGTATTCGACGACCTTGCTGCCAGGCTGGAGCACGCCGCGCCCTTCGGCTGCGTCGATGGCGGCAAGCGCCATGCGATCCTTCATCGAGCCGGTCGGGTTGGCGCTTTCCAGCTTGACCATCACCCGGGCCATGCCCGGCTCGGTCACCCGGCGCAGCTCGATCAGCGGCGTGTTGCCGATCGCGTCGAGGACGCTGGTCCGGCGGGTGTCGGGCGACATCGTCAGCCCGCGACGGCGGCGGGATCGTCGCGCCGGAGGAGGATGCCGAGGTACACCTTCCACGGACCGACGTCGGCGTCGTGCGAGCCGGCGAGGCCGGCGAAGACCTGCGCGACGTGGTCGAGATCATGGACCGCCCACGTCGCCAGCAGCTCGCGCAGCGTCACCTCACCCAGCGCCGGATGCAGGCCCCGCCTATCCAGGTCGTCCTCGTTCGCCAGTTCCGCCAGCCGGCGCAGGTTGGCTGCGCGCAACTGCGCGAAACGCTCGAGCAGTTCGTCGAGCGATGCCTCGCGGTCACGGTCAGCGTGGGCGAAACGGTCGAAGCGGTCGAAGGGGACGGACGTGCCATGCTCGAGGATCCGCTGCGTCCGCTCGATCCAGTCGGTCAGCTCGCCGGTGATCAGGTGGCCGACCACGTCGCGCGGTCGCCAGCCGTCGGCGATGTCGGGCGTCTCCGTCCATCGTTCGGGCAGCCTGCCGAGCAGCGCGTGCAGAACCTCCGGCGTCCGCCGCAGCAGGTCGGTCGTGTCCGGGATGAAGGTGCCCACCGCGGCCGATCCTACATCGCCGCCGTCACGGCCTCGCGGCGGGGCATGCCCGCGCGGGCGCCGGCGGCGCCGACCGAGAGCGACGCCGCCGTGACGGCGAAGCGCACCGCATCGCGGAGGGACGCGCCGCCGGCGAGCTCGGCGGCCAGCGCGCCGCAGAACGTGTCACCGGCACCGGTCGTGTCGACGACGCCGACCGCCGGCGCGGGCACGGCGTCCGCCCGGCCACCGTCGAAGAGGAGCGCCCCATCCGGGCCAAGGGTGACGATCACCGGCGCGCCGGTCCGCTCGGACAGCGCCGCCG
>DATMJM010000617.1:0-2237 GCA_035553935.1 Solirubrobacteraceae bacterium | reverse complement strand
TGGTGATGCTCCTTCAGCTGCGAAACCTGCCCGGAGCACTCGAACAGGCGTTCGATGGACGCACATCGTATCGAACAAACGTTCGATCCGTCAAGCCTCATCGCGAGATGGCGCCTCGGGCCGCTCCCCGAAGTCGAAGCGGCGGGCGGGCCGGTCGACCAGGAGCCGTGCGCGGGTGATCGCCTCGTCGCCGAAGCGCTGACGGACGAGGTCGATCGACGTCGCGAGCCGATCGCCGCGCTCGGGTGCGTCGAAGAGGGTCAGCTGTTGCGCGTCGCTCAGCGAGATCGCGGTCAGTCCGATGAGGCGCACCCCGCGCCCGGCGGCCAGCGTCCGGCGCAGCAGGGCCAGCGCCGTCTCGTACAGCGGTGTCGACTCACGCGTCTGCCGCGGCAGGGGCGACTGCCGCGTCAACGTCTCGAAGCCCTCGTAGCGCAGCTTCAACTGCACCGCCCCGGCGGCGAGATCGTGCCGGCGCAGGCGGCTCGCGACCGACTCGGCCAGGTCGAGCAGCGTCGCCTCGAGGCGGCGGGGATCGGCCGTATCGGTGCGGAAGGTGTGCTCGTGCCCGATGCTCTTCGGCACGTGAGCCGGCTGCACCGGCGACAGATCGATGCCCCGCGCGCGTGCCGCGAGGTCGTCTCCATGGCGGCCGAAGCGCCGATGCAACGTCTCGTCGGGCAGGGCCGCCAGCTGGCCGATGGTCGTGACGCCGTACTCGGCCAGCGCAGCCTGAGCTCGAGGGCCGACGCCCCAGAGGCGGCGAATCGGCAGCGGCGCGAGGAACGCTGCCTCGTCCCCGTCCGGTACGACCACGAGCGCGTCCGGCTTGCGCAGGTCCGAAGCAACCTTCGCGCACAGCTTGTTGCTCGCGACTCCGACGGAGACGACGAGCCCGACCTCGTCGAGGACGCGCCCCTTGAGCGTCCGAGCGATCGCGGGTCCGTCGCCGAAGACGGCGACGCTTCCGGAGACGTCGAGAAAGGCCTCGTCGAGGCTGATCGGCTCGACGAGCGGCGTGTAGTCCGAGAAGATCGTCATGACCCGCTCGGACAGCTCGCGGTAGCGTTCCGGACGGCCCGGGAGGAAGACGCCGTCGGGGCATCGGCGGGCGGCCGTGCGCAGCGGCATGGCCGAGTGGACGCCGTACCGCCGAGCCTCGTACGACGCCGCGCTCACCACGCCTCGCTCGCCTGGCCGGCCGCCGACGATCACCGGCCTGCCGCGCAGCGACGGATCGTCGAGCACCTCGACGCTGGCATAGAAGGCGTCGAGGTCGGCGTGGATGATCGTGCGCGGCGCAGCCATCGGCAGCTGGTCAGGCGTCGAGTCTGACCGAGCCGGCGCCGGCCGGTGAGGCGAGCGAGAGAACGCGCCGCGCCTCTTCGCGGAGCGCCTCGCTCACGGCCGGGGCAGGACGGTCGAAGGGTTTGAGGGTGATCGCGACGGACCCCGCGACGCGGTCGAGCTGCCAGGTCCCGGCGACGAAGCCGTCGATGAGGAATGTCGGCCGGACGTCGGCGTTCCGGGTGAACACGGCGGACCGGTGCTCGCCGGCGATGATCCGCTGTCGGTGACGGGCGGCGTGCGACAGCAGGGCGCTGTCCCAGCGTGCGAGGAGTCGTGGAGGCGCCGGCGTCTCGGCGTGCCGGCGCGGGGCGTCGGCGAGGTCGAGGAGGGTCCGTCCGTCGTCGCCGCGGAACGCGACGACATCGGTGCCGAGGTCGGCGATCGCCTGGCGCCACACGCCGATCCCGCCGGGACCGCGCCCGACGTACGCGACCAGGTCGTCGACGCTTGCCGGGCCGAACGCCGAGAGGTAACGGCGGGCAACGTGCGCGCGTGCGGCCGCCGGGTCGATCTCAGGCGGCTCCACGCCGAGCCAGTCGGCGGCGAGCGCGTACTTCGACCGGCCGTACCCCTCGCCGTCGTGCGGCACGTGGACGAGCGGCACGAAGGCGCTGAAGTGGATCCACGACGCGCGCAGGGTCACCCGCTCGTCCGGCTCACGCCAGCTCGGCCGCGACGCCTCGGTCGCTTCGGGCCCCACCTCCGAGGCGATCAGGCGGTCCAGCTCGAGCGAGGATCGTGGCGCTTCGCGCAACGCCGCGATCGCGGTCGCGTGGGCGGCCTGCATCCTTCGGCCGAGCTGGCGTGAGCCGGACGAGCGGGTGACCCTGCGCGCGTCGTGGATCCACTTCAGCGCCTTCGTGCCGCTCGTCCACGTGCCGCACGAC
>DATMJM010000616.1:0-4564 GCA_035553935.1 Solirubrobacteraceae bacterium | reverse complement strand
CGCCACGTCGTCCTGGTTGACGATGACGACGCTGGTCGCGGCGCGCGTCGCGAACGTGCTTGTCAGCACGCTCTCACCGCCACCCGGATACGCCCGCTTCGAGAGAGTGACCGACCGTGCGACCGGACCCTCATGGCCGATGTTCTCCTGCGGATCGGGTCCGCCGGCGTCGTGGTCGACCTTCGCCAGGTAGATGTCCTGGTTGTCGTTGTCGAAGTTGCCCTCGCGAGAGTCCATCCAGCCCACGAGGAGGTTGTTGGCGCCGAGCGCGACCGACACCGGCCCGAAGGCCCAGTAGGTCGCGAACCGGTAGTCGTAGCCGACGTCGTTGTTGTGCGAGTGGTCGCTGAGCCGGCGCTCGGTGAACGAGGCGCCGGCGTTGGTGGAGTACGCGTAGTACGCGTCACCGAGGCGCGCGTCGTCACACGCGATGTGCGTGTGCACGCACCACGTGCGTGGCTGCGGCGCCATGTACCAGTGGCGCCTGTCCTCCCAGACGATGTCCACGCGGCCGTTGGGGGCGACCCCGACGTGCGGGTGGCGCGTCTGGACGATCCGCGTGCCGGGATGGATCGTGTTGTCGTTGACGAGCTTCGGCGTCGACCACGTCGCTCCGTCGTCCAGCGAGCGCTGGAAGTACACGTGCGAGTCCGGCGGGATGAAGTGGTCCGCGCCCTGGTATCCGCCGGCAGGCGGCGTTGGACCGGGAGGACCCTGGTTGTAGACGATGTACAGGTTGCCGTTGTTGGCGTCGACCGCCATCCGCGGGAAGCTGGATGCGCTTGACGGCGCAGGCGTCACGTGCGAGTTGCCCGCCCGGGCGATGTTCGTCACGTTCGTGACGACGACCGGAGCAGACCACGACTGACCCTGATCGGTCGAGCGGACGAACTCGATCTGGGCTGCAGCGCCGCGCGTGCGCCACGTGATGCCGATCGAGCCGTCCGGACCGAGGACGGGCGAGGCCGCATCGACGACATCGACGCCCGGCGTGCTGGCCTGGACCGGCGTCCCGAAGGTCTGTCCGCCGTCGAGCGAGCGCGCGACGCGAACGGGATCGCAGTTGGTCGTGCACGGCGGCCCGCTGTTGCCGGAGCCGCTGAAGTCGCGGGCGATCGAGTAGACGATGTCCTGCCCGCCCGGCCCGGCTCCCGCGTCCACCAGCACGCTGGGCAGCTCGTAGTAGGGACCGGTTGCGGCGGTGTTTCCCGTGCCACCGGGCAGCGCGACGACGCCCTCGCTCCAGGTCACGCCACCGTTGGTGGACTTGTAGACCAGGGCCGTCGCACCCTGCTCGACGCCGTTGGGCGCGCGCGGGGTGATGGAGGTCGCATACACGGTCTGTCCGCTGCCGAAGGCGACCGCGTGGTACATGCTCTCGCCCGAATGGTTGCTGACGCGGCACGAGGGCAGAAACGGCGCGAGCGGATTGTCGTTGGGCGGCTTGAGGTCGAAGGCCGGGCTCCAGGTGGCGCCGCCGTCGAAGCTCGCAGTCGCCTCGCAGTGCTCCTCGAGGAAGTTGACGTTCGTCGCCACGATGTGCTGCGGATTGTTGGGATTGACGGCCAGAGCGGGCTGATCGCTGCCCCGGAACGGGCTCGAATCCGATGAGATCCGGTAGTTCTTGGTGACCCGCAGCTCGGCCTGCGCCGCAGGCGCGGCGCCCGTGAGGGCCACCGCGCCGGCGATTACGGCAAGGCTCAGTCGGCGCGCGCTGCGCGCCGCGCGTGAGGAGATGATCATGTGCCCTTAGACGCCGAAGTGCGGCTGGGCGACGCTACGGCTCTTGCGGCTGAGCAGCTTCCAGCCGCTTGCGAGCATCGCCAGCGACAGCGACCCGGCGAACAGGAGCGCGAGCAGCGACAGGCTTCCTCCGGCGGATGCCGCCGAAGCCGCCGGTCCCTGAGGCGTCGAGCTCCACGGCGCGCCTGCGACTGCCGCGCCCTGGGCCGAGCCCTGGACGCGGAGCGTCGTGCGGCCGGGGGTGCCGGACTTCTGCGTGCCGTTCGCGTTCGTCTGCGTGGCGAGGAGCACGTACCAGCCGGGGCTCAGCGAAGCCGGCACGACGAAGTCCGTGCTGATCCCGCCGCCGGTCTGCGCGGCGGTCGTCGCGACGACCTGGCCGTCACGCGTCTTCAAGCGGATCGCAACGGCGCTCGCGCCCGCAGCCGTGCTGTAGTTCCTGCCGGTGGCGTTCACCGTCTCGCCTGGGGAGACGACCTTCTTGTCGACCGACAACGTCGCGAGCACGCCGCAGGCCCATGCCACGGATGCGACTGCGAGGGGCACCACGGCCCCGAACACCAAAAGGATTCCGACCTTCCGCCTCATTAAGACTCTCTCCTCCGTTGAACAGCGTGTGCTTGCGCCACTGTGTGCCGAGGTACCATAGCCGACTGATGTATAGGCTCGCCACCCCTAACCTGCGACGCGCGACGAGCCTAGCGCTGTTTGCGACGTTGCTCGCCGCCTCGACCGGCACGGCCCGCGCCGCCACCGCCGAGATCGGCGCTGTCGCCGAGATCCGCAGCGCGATGCCTCCCGCCCCGATCAGCGAGGGCGGGTACGCCGTCCAGGTGGCAGGGGCATCGGGCAGCTACGCGGTGCCCCCGGGCTACAACACGATCACCGCGTGGAGCCACAGCGCCGGCTCCACCGCCGGGCCGCTGACGTTCAAGGTCTACCGGCCGACCGGCGCCCTGCGCGAGTTCTTCGTGCTGGCCTCCGACACGCGGAACGTGACGGCGGGAACCGTCCACCGCTTCCCGGTGCAGATCCCCGTCCAGCCCGGCGACCGGATCGGCCTGTCCGCCGAGACCGTCCAGCTCGCGTACGAGACCTTCAGCCCGCTCGACAAGATCGGCTTCTTCGGCGCCGACCCGCTGCCCGGGACGATCAGGGCGACCGACGGCGAGCCGTTCGAGGAGTACAAGCTCGACGTGTCGGCGACGGTGACGGGGCCCGATCCGGTTGCGCCTCCCCCGCCCGCGCCGCCGCCGGGTGCGCCCGCCGCCGTCTCAACGCCGGCGGCGCCGACGCTGAGCCGCCTGCGTGTCGCTCCGAGCGCGTTCCGCGCGGCGCGCCGCGGGCCCTCCACGCGAACCGTGAGCGCGCGCGGCTCGGGTACTCGGGTGAGCTATCGCCTCGACAGCGCCGCCGCCGTTCGCTTCACCGTGCAGCGGGTTCGTCCCGGGCGCCGCCGCGGCGTGGGTCGTTCGGCGCGCTGCGTCGCGCCCTCGAGGTTCAACCGCAAGGCCACGAGGTGCACGCGCTACCTGCCGGTCAAGGGCAGCATCACCCGCCGGTCGCGGGCGGGCGCCAACGGCTTCTACTTCACCGGGCGGCTCGCAGGCCGCAAGCTCGCGCGCGGGTCCTACCGCCTGCTGGCGACACCGACGGCACAACGCCTGAGCGGCCGCTCAGTCAGGCGCAGCTTCCGCATCACGCGGTAGGGCGCTCGCGCCCGGGCCGTCGCCGCGCCTGCACGACCAGCAGGCCGACGGCGGCGAGCATCAAGCCGATCGCCCCGTAGCGCAGCACGTGACGGACCGCCGGCGACAGTCCTCCCGAGCTTGTGACCGATGCCTCCGCGAACGCGATGTCCTGCTTGTTGGACGAGATTGTGCCGGCACGCGTGTCGGTCCAGACGACGGCGGCAGACGACGAGCGCGAGACCATCCCCAGGCGGCTGCCGATATCGGGCAGCCCCATCTCGCTGCCCGCGCCGATGCGCGCGTCGAAGCTGCGGTCGGTCAGCCTGACGTGCGACGTGAAGGTCGCGCCGCCGTCGGAGGACGACTGCAGCGAGACGTGGTTGCGGCGATCGGCGCGATCCTCGCGCCGGTCGTAATACGCGACGTCCAGGCGCCCGTCGGGAGCGACGTCGAGCTTCGGCAGGTACTGGGTCGAGCGGTCGTTCGCCGGCGTGTCGTTGACGCGCGTCGGGCCGTCCCACGCGTCCGCCCCTCGGTCGAGCCACCACAGCCGGACGTCCGACGGACGCTCGCGACCGTCCTCGAAGGCGACGAAGATGCGGCCGCTGCGGCGATCCACCGCCAGCGACGGAGTCGGCGGCAGGAAGGCGATGAAGCGGCGCGTGGGCACGATCGTGTCGTCGACGAGCGACTCCTGCCACGTCTCGCCGCCGTCGGTCGAGCGGCCCAGCACGAGCGAGAAGTGTCCTTCGTACGGCGCCCCGCCGCGCGAGCCATGGCCGCCCTCATAGTCCAGGCGGTCGTCCTGGAGGTCGAGGAACAGCACGTACAGCTCGCCGTCGGGACCGACCGCCGGAGACGGCGCCAGCACCCGCTGGCGAGCCTGGTCGCTGATCCGCACCGGCGCGCCGAAGCTGCGCCCGCCGTCGTCCGAGCGCGCGACGACGATGCGGTTGTCAGCTCCCGTGAAGAGCGCCAGCCCGATCTCCTCGGGCTGCAGCCAGGTCACGTACACCCGCTGAGATCGCCGCGGGTCGGTCACCACGCGGACCTGAAAGGAGAGTGGGCCGGACACGCGGCGCGGTGAGGACAGCGTCCTGCCGCCGTCCGTCGAGCGCGCCAGCCAGAGC
>DATMJM010000615.1:0-2257 GCA_035553935.1 Solirubrobacteraceae bacterium | reverse complement strand
CGCCGCCCTAACCAGCACCTGTCCGTAGCGGCCCTCGATGCCGCGCGCGAAGCCGCGCAGCCCATCGCCGTCCGATGGCGCCGCACCAACCTCGACGCGATCGCCCTGCTGATCGAGCAGGCAGTAGTCCAACCGCCTGCGACTGAGATCCAATCCAGCGTGCAACATGATGACCAGCCTCCTTCGAGCTCGCTCCTTCGGTGACACGCCGGAGCGTGGCACCGAGGGAGGCCTCATTCATGACATCCAGTTGCGCTTGCGCGACCACTTGAGCTCGATCTCGAGCACCGTTTCGTCGTCCTCGACCTCGACCTCGATGCCGATCTCGAGCTCGTTGGGGATCTCGGCCTTGAGCTCGGATCCCGCACGTTCGATCTTGAGCTGACCGTCGCTGGCCAGCGAGTCCGCCAGCTCGCGCAACAGGGCGGCGGCCTCCGTGCGCTTTACCTTCTGCTCCCACTCGAACTCGATCATGATGTCTGCGTCGCGTTGAGGACGGTCCGCGCCGCCGTACCACCGCGCGGCCGGCGAAACCGCGACCGATCCGCGCGCGTCGCGCTCGTGTCCTCGCGCGATCGGCTGGGCGCCTGAACAACCGCGCTGAAACCCCGATTAGCAGCGAAGAGGTCACAAGACGACGGTTCTCGAGGACTAACCGAGGCCGCGCTTCGATCCTCGCCGTCCGCTGTGGCGTTCGCCGCCTCTAGCCCTTCAGCTCGAGGCTGCGCATCATCTCGTCGAGGATCTCGCGGTGGGCCTCGAAGTCGCGGTCCTCGCGGCCGTCGGCGGTCGCCACGAGCGTGTCTCCGTCGAGCTTGACGAGATACTGGTAGCTGCGCCTGCCCTCCGGCAGCAGCGCCTGGCCGGTGGCCTCGATCAGCCTGCGGACGGCGGGGCGCCCGGCGATCTGCACCTCGCCGCGCTCGATGACCCGCGATCCCGGGTCTTCGCCGCTGACGCGTGAGAACGCGGCCGGTTCGCGGTCGACCGAGATCGCGGCCAGGCCCGCGACGTCCTGCGGTTGCTCGGGCAGTTCGATCGGCTCGGGATCGAAGAACTCGCACGTAGGCGGGTCATCGGAGTTGGTGTGCCAGTCGGCGGGATACTCGATCGAGTAGCCGTCCTGCTCGTTCGTGCACCTCGTGGTCTGCGCCATCTGCACGCCGCGCGGGGAAGTCGTCGTCTGGGCAGACGTTCCGGTCGGCGGCGTGGTGTCGGCCTGTTCTTCATCGCCGCATCCGGCCGCGGCGAGCATCACCGCGGCGAGGACGACCATGAGCGGCCTCATCGCGACGCTCACCACCTCCACGTCACCTCGGCGTCACCACGGGTGCACGTGACGCGCGTGATCGGCAGAGGGTCGGTCCTGACCCGCTCTCCCGTGCAACGGAAGGCGTTTCGTCGCCCGTCGATTCGGGGGCTATCGACTGACGGTCGGCGGGGTGCAGTCGTCTCCGTGCTCATCTCACCTCCTGCAGTCGTCTGCCGTTGGTCTCAGTCCTGGTCGGGCTCGCCGGTGGCGAGCGCCGAGCCGAAGCGGTCGTCGCCGACGGCGCCCTTGATGCCGCCGGACGCCTGCGTCCACAGCTGGGCGGCGAACTCGCTCAGTCCGCCGACGGTGCCGTTGAGTACGTTGACGGCGCCGGCGGTGGCGAAGCTGGCGACGCTGTCGCGCGGGACGCCGATCGCCAGGTCGTAGTCGCCGTCGCCGTCGAAGTCGCCGGCGGCGAGCGCCGCGCCCAGCAGGTCGTCGCGCTCGGCGCGGCCCTTGATGCCGGGCGTGTCCTGCGTCCACAGCTGGTTGGCGACCGCGCGCAGGCCGGCGGCACGCTTGCCGTACAGGACGCTGACGGCACCGGCGTTGACGCCGCCTGAGACGCCCTGGCGCGGCACGCCGATCGCGAGGTCGTCGGCGCCGTTGCGCGAGAAGTCGCTGGCGACGAGCGCGCTGCCGAATGTCTCGCCGATCGACGCGCGGCTCAGGATGCCGGGCGCATCCTGGGTCCACAACTGGTCGCCGACCCCGCGCAGGCCGGTGTCAGCGCCGTAGAGCACGTTGACGGCGCCGGCTCCGGCGGCGTTGCCGACGCTGTCGTCGGGCACGCCGATCGCGAGGTCGCCCGCGCGGTCGCCGTCGAAGTCGCCGATCGCCAGTGCCGCGCCGAAGCGGTCGCTGCGCTCGGCGATGCCCTTGATGCCGCGCGCGTCCTGTGACCAGAGGTCGTCGACGGAGGTCAGCCCGCCGCTGCGGCCGTAC
>DATMJM010000614.1:0-2752 GCA_035553935.1 Solirubrobacteraceae bacterium | reverse complement strand
GCGAATCGCGCGGACTTGGATGTGGTTCGCACGATTCCTATCGGCATCGCAGCAGTTCACTTGAGCCGCCAGACCGCGGCCGCACGCCGGCGGCTGGCAAACCCTTGATCGACGCGTCCGAAGCCTCGCCAGTAGCCGGTCGACCACCGGACGCGAGGGCGGTGTTGCACTCGCTGATGCGGGGCGCGCGAACGGCTGTCCCAGTAGACCCGACCGAATGGAACTCCCTGATCGGGGCGTCAAACGGGACGCCAGCGACCCGGCGATGCGCCGCGCTTCGCGACGCCTCGATCGTACGAATCGGGCTGGAGGCCGGACCGGGCAAACGCGAGCGTCTGGTACCCGCAAGTGGTACCCGCGACGCTTTCGCGAGGCCATCCAGCTGCCAAGAAAGCACCCAGTACCAGGGACTCCGCGAGACGGGAGCGACGGGACTCGAACCCGCGACCTCCGGCGTGACAGGCCGGCGCTCTAACCAACTGAGCTACGCCCCCGAGTGGGGTGGCCAGTATAGGAAGCCCGGCTGGGCTTCGCGGGGCCTTGGGGCCGCGCCGTAGATTGCAGGCCGTGCCTGGGCGTCCTTGCGTTGATGTCGTGCTGCCGTTTCGGGGCGCGCAGGAGCAGCTGGGGCTGGTCGCCGATCGGCTCTCGGCCCTGCGGCTAATCGACGGCGACACCTTGACGATCGCGGACAACCGCCCGCGGTCGAGCGACTCGCTCCGTGGCCGTGTCCGGGTGGTCGGCGCGGGGGAACTGCCGACCTCGTACCACGCGCGCAACCGGGGGGCCGCGGAAGGCTCCGCTGACTGGATCGTCTTCCTGGATGCCGACGTGCACCCGCCGGAGGACTTGCTCGACCGGTACTTCGCCCGCGACCCCGCGGACACGACAGCCGTGCTGGCCGGCGCCGTCGTCGATGAGGAGCCGCCGCCGACCGCACCTCCGGCTCCGCGCTACGCCTGGCTGAAGTCCTCCATGAGCCAGGAGATCACGCTCTCCCACGACGGCTGGGCGTTCGCGCAGACGGCGAACGCGGCGGTCAGGCGCGAGGCCTTCGAGCGGGTCGGCGGGTTCGAGGAGCGAATCCGCTCCGGGGGCGACGCCGACCTCTGCTTTCGCATCAAAGTTGCGGGCTACGACATCGAGCGGCGCCCGGACGCCGCCGTCGTACATCACAACCGCCAGACGGTCCCACGCATGCTCGCCCAGCGCGCGCGCCACGGCGCGGGCGCCAACTGGCTCGCCCGGCGCTGGCCCGGCGCGCTGCCGCGCCGCAGCTGGCCGGGCCTCGCGCTGTGGAGCCTCAAGCGCGCCGCCCAGGGGACAAGAGCGGCGGCCGGCCACGACAGAGACCAAGCCCTGCTCGGCCTCCTCGACGGGCCCGCCGTCTGGGCGTTCGAGCTCGGCCGCCTCATCCCCAACCGCCCGCGCCCGCGGCTGCGCGTGCCAAAGCGGTAGACAGCCTGCAGCAGAAGGCCCCCGCGCCTCGGCATGGAAGAGCCACCCTCGGGTGGAGGTCTCTACAGGCAAACGTCGTCGGCCGGCTCACACGCTGGCCCGCAAGGTGCTGCTGCCTCCGCTGCTCGGCGGGGCGGCCGTGCTGTGCCTGCTGCTCGCTGTCGCACTGTCGTTCAACCAGACCGCGAAGGCCGACAACGCGCTCGTCCCGCCACCGCAGGACGCGCTCGCCCAGCAGCTCAGCGTCGACCTCGAGGGCCCGCTCACCGCCGCCGACATCCGCCGCGCGATCAAGCCGCTCAGCGAGCGCCAGCGCCTCCTGCGCGCGCATCCCTACTACGCCCTGTACCGCGCCGCGCGCCAGCACTTCGGCGTGTCGACGTTCCTCGTCGCCGCGATCCACTACCAGGAGACCGGCTTCCGCGAGGCACCGAAGGCGCTCGCAACGAGCGCCGCGTGGCAACGCAACCAAGACGCCGCAGCGCGGATCGCGCGGCCCCTCGAGTATCCGAACCGCACGAAGCGCCACCCCTCCGTCAAGGACGACTTCGACGTGATCATGGCGATCGCCGCCGACCTCGAGACGGCGACGGCGCCCGACCTCGGCCGATCAGCCCGACGTGCGCTCGCCAACCGCTACGGCACCGGCCCTGACGGCCGCCTCGCCACCGCGATGGTCATCGAGCGCACCCGCGCCTGGCGCCTGCTCGGCACGATCCCGCTCCCCGGCAACGGCGAGCTCGCGACTCCGGTCAAGGGCGTCGTCGGCGGCTGCGGCTACTTCGGTTGCCCGCGCCCGGGCCACCTGCACAACGGCATCGACTTCCTCGCCCCGACGGGCACGCCGATCCATGCCGCCGCCGAGGGCATCGTCGCCGACGTCGAATCCCCGGACGAATCCGGCGGCTACGGGAACTTCGCCTGCATCCAGCACCGCCCGCAGCTCGCCACCTGCTACGCGCACATGAGCACGTTCGCCGCCGGCCTGCGCACGGGCTCCTATGTCAAGCGCGGGCAGGTCATCGGGCTCGTCGGCTCGACCGGCCACAGCACCGCGCCGCACCTGCACTTCGAGGTCCGCCGAGGCCCCGCCGCGTGCTCCTCCTGCTCGATCGACCCGATGCCGCTGCTCTCCGGCGATGTGCCCGACGCGGCGCTGCCGGAGATGACCGCCGCGGCGCCCACCGCGCAGCAGTCGGCCGCGACGCGCGCGAGCCTTCCGGCACCGGCACCGGCCGCCACCGCGACCCCCGCGCGCGAGCGGGAGAGCGGGCAAGAGCAGCCTCCGCCCTGT
>DATMJM010000613.1:0-6130 GCA_035553935.1 Solirubrobacteraceae bacterium | reverse complement strand
ACCTCGCAGCGCTCATGCGGGAGTTCGAGCTCGACGGCGCCTGGTCGGTGGTGCTCGACGACGATCGTCACGCGGGCATGAGGCGCGAGCGCGTGATCGAGCACGTGCGCGACTCCGAGCTGCTGCTCAACGTCATGGGCTTCCTCGACGACGAGGAGCTGCTCGGCGCCGCGCGCCGACGCGTCTTCCTCGACACCGACCCCGGCTTCGGCCAGATGTGGTGCGCGCTCGGCCTGGCCGACATCTTCGCCGGCCACGACGCGCACGTCACGATCGGCGAGCGGATCGGGCGCGAGGGCTGCACGATCCCCACCTGCGGCCGGGACTGGATCACGACGCCGCAGCCGGTCCTGCTCGACGGCTGGCCCGTCGCCCCACCGCCGCCGCGCGACACCTTCACGACCGTCGGCCGGTGGCGCGGCGCCTACGGGCCGATCGACTTCGAGGGCCACCGCTACGGGCTGCGCGTGCACGAGTTCCGCCGCTTCGCGGGGCTGCCGCGTGCCTGCGGCGCCCGATTCGAGCTGGCGCTCGACATCGATCCCGCGGAGACCGCCGACCTCGGGCTGCTGGCCGACGGCGGCTGGGATCTCGTCGACCCCGCAGCCGCAGGCCGCACGCCCGCCTCCTACCGCGCCTACATCGAGCGCTCGGCGGCCGAGTTCATGGTCGCCAAGGGGATGTACGTCGACAGCGCGAGCGGGTGGTTCAGCGAGCGCAGCATCTGCTATCTCGCCAGCGGCCGGCCGGTGCTCGCGCAGGACACCGGGCTGGGCGAGCTGTATCCGCTCGGCGAGGGGCTGATCGCGTTCTCGACGCTCGAGGAGGCGGTCGCCGGCGTCGAGGCGATCCGCTCCGAGCCCGCCCGCCACGCGCGCGCGGCGCGCGCGCTCGCCGAGCAGCACTTCGACTCCGACAGGGTCCTGGGGCGTCTGCTGGAGCGGCTCGCGTGACGACCGTCCTCGTCAGCGGCGCCGTCGCCAACAAGCACCGTCAGGGCGGCTCGATCTGGGTGCGGATGAGCTGGGCCGAGGCGCTGCGCGACGCCGGCCTGGACGTCGTCTTCGTCGAGCAGATCGACGAGTCGACCTGCGTCGACGCCGAAGGCGCGCCCGCCCCGTTTGAGGACAGCGCGAACGCCGCCGCGTTCAGCGCGGCGCTCGCGGGGTTCGGCCTGACCGGCGCGCTCGTCTGCCCGGGCCCCGGCGGCGGCCACGCGGGGGCCCGCGTGCGCGGCCTCGCGCTCGACGAGCTGTTCGCGCGCGCCGACGAGGCCGCGCTGCACGTCAACATCGGCGGCCATCTGCGCTGGGAGCCGCTGCTGCGCCGCCTGCGCAGGCGCGCGTTCGTCGACCTGGACCCCGGCTTCACGCAGATCTGGCACGCACAGGGGCGCGAGCTCGGCGTCGCCGCGCACGACCTGCACTTCACCGTCGGGCTGAACGTCGGCACGGCCGTGTGCACGCTGCCGACCGGCGGGCTGCGCTGGCGCGCGATCGGCCAGCCGGTGTCGCTGGACCGCTGGACGGCCGCCCCCGGCGACGCGCTGGGGTGCTTCACGACGGTCGCGAGCTGGCGCGGCGCCTACGGGCCCGCGAGCTGGGCGGGGCGCAGCTACGGAGTGAAGGCGCACGAGTTCCGCCGCTTCCTCGCCGTCGCCCGCGAGGTGCCCGCCGCGCGCTTCGAGCTCGCGCTCGACATCCATCCCGGCGACCGCGCCGACGTCGAGCGTCTGCAGGCCCACCGCTGGAGACTGAGCGATCCGGGCGAGCTCGCGGGAACGAGCGACTTTCGCCGCTTCGTGCGGGCCTCGGGGGCGGAGTTCTCGCCCGCGCAGAACATCTACGTCGACACGAACAGCGGTTGGTTCAGCGACCGCACCGTGCGCTATCTCGCGTGCGGGCGCCCGGCGCTGGTGCAGGACACCGGCTTCTCCGAGCACCTCCCGACGGGCGCGGGGCTGATCGCCTTCTCGACGCTCGAGGAGGCGGTCGCGGGCGCCCGCGAGCTGCTGTCGGACTATCCCCGCCACCGTGTCGCCGCGCGGCAGATCGCCGTCGAGCACTTCGGCGGGACGCGTGCGATCGCGCCGCTGCTGCAGGCGGCCGGGCTCACGCCGTGAGCCTGCGGATCGTCGTCAGCGGGATGTTGGCCGCGATCCCCGGCCAGGGCGGCGCCTCGTGGGCGGTGCTGCAGTACGTGCTCGGCCTGCGCCGGCTCGGGCACGACGTCGTGTTCGTCGAGCCCGCGGCGCCGAGCGACGCGACGCAGTCGTACTTCGAGCATGTCGTCGCGCGCTTTGACCTGCACGACCGCGCAGCGCTGCTCGATCCGGCGACCGGCGCCTGCGGCGGGGTCGACCGGAGGCGGCTGCTGGCATTCGCCGCCGGCGCCGATCTGCTGCTGAACATCTCCGGCGTGCTCGAGGACGAGGAGCTGCTCGCGGCGATCGGCGTGCGCGCGTTCGTCGACCTCGATCCCGCGTTCACGCAGCTGTGGTGCGCGGCCGACGGGATCGACATGGGTTTCGAGCGCCACAACCGCTTCGTCACGATCGGCGGCCGGATCGGCAGCGACGGCTGCGCCGTCCCGACCTGCGGGCGCGACTGGATCACGACCCTGCAGCCGATCGTGCTCGAGCGATGGCCGGTCGCCGACCGCGTCGAGCACCGCGCCCTGACAACGGTCGGCCACTGGCGCGCCTACGGGTCGATCGAGCACGGCGGCGTGCACTACGGCCAGAAGGCGCACGCGCTGCGTGCGCTGCTCGAGCTGCCGCGACGCGCCGAGGCGCGCTTCGCGCTGGCGCTCGGCATGCACCGCGACGAGTGGCGCGATCTCGCCGCGCTCGACGAGCACGGCTGGGAGCTGCTCGATCCGGCCGAGGTCGCCTGCACGCCCGACGCCTACGCCGCCTTCGTCCGCGGCTCGTGGGCGGAGTTCGGCCTCGCCAAGAGCGGGTACGCGGCCTCCGCGTGCGGCTGGTTCAGCGATCGCAGCGTCTGCTACCTGGCCTCCGGCCGGCCCGTGCTCGCGCTCGACACGGGGTTCGGCGCGGACATCCCGACAGGCGAGGGGCTGCTGGCGTTCTCGACCGTCGAGGAGGCGGTCGCGGGCGTCGCCGAGTTGCGCGACGGCTACGAGCGCCACAGGCGCGCGGCGCGCTCGCTCGCCGAGGACCTGTTCGACTCCGACCGCGTCCTGCGCGGGCTGCTCGCATGCCTGTAGGCGACGCGACGCTGCGCGCGGCGCTGCAGGACGCCCTGCAGCGGCCGGTGCGCACGCTCACGCGGCGAGCGCATCTTTACGGCTCGAGCCATGCGATCGAGGACGTCGCGGTGACGTTCGACGACGGCCCACCGCTCGCGCTCGTCCTGAAGGACGTCTCGGCGCCCGGTCCGCATGCGCAAGCCGCCAAGCCGCTGTCGCTGCGCGATCCCGACCGCGAGCTGCAGGCCTACGTCGACGTGCTCGGCCCGGCCGGGCTCGACGTCCCCGTCTGCTACGGCGCGCTCGCCGAGGCCGGTCGGCGCTGGCTGATCCTCGAGGCGGTCGACGGCGTGCCGCTGTGGCAGCTGGCGGAGGACGCAATCTGGGACGAGACGGCGCGCTGGCTCGCCGGACTCCACGGGCATCCGGCGCCCAGCCGCAGCCTGCGCCTGCTGCGTTACGACGTGCCCTGCTTCCGCAACGCGCTCGCGCGCGCCGTCGCGCTGACGCCGACCGGCGCGCTCGACGGCGTGGCGGACATCTGGGAGCGCGTCGTGGCGCGGCTGACCGCCTGGCCGCGCAGCATCGTCCACGGCGACTTCTACCCGTCGAACATCCTCGTCCAGCGCCGCGCTGCAGCGACGCCGCGCATCCGCCCCGTCGACTGGGAGCTCGCCGGCACCGGGCCCGGGCTGCTCGACCTCGCAGCGCTCACCGCGGGGTCGTGGAGCGCTGCCGAGCGCGAGCGGCTCACGCTCACCTACGGCCGCGCACTGCCGGCGGCGCTGCGTCCGGCGCCCGCCGACCTGCTCGACGCGCTCGCCCATTGCCGGCTCTTCGTGGCCGTGCAGTGGCTGGGCTGGTCGCGCGACTGGACGGCGCCCCCCGAGCACGCGCACGACTGGCTCGGCGAGGCGACCGCGCTGGCGTGGGAGCTGGCCCCGTGATCGCCGCCCGCCGCCTGGTCGTCAACGCCGACGACTTCGGCCGCAGCGCCGCGATCAGCCGCGGCATCCTGCGCGCGCACCGGGACGGGATCGTGACGAGCGCGAGCCTCATGGTCCGCTATCCCGACGCCGCGCCGGCGGCGGCCGCCGCGCAATCGCACGCGCGGCTCGGGCTGGGCCTGCACCTCGACCTCGGCGAATGGGAGTACCGCGACGGCGAGTGGCGCTTCGTCTACGACGTCGCCCGCACCGACGATCGCGCGGCGGTCGAGGCCGAGCTCGCCCGCCAGCTCGAGGAGTTCGAGCGGCTCGTCGGCGCGCCGCCGACGCACTTGGACTCCCATCAGCACGTGCACCGCGACGAGCCTGTGCGCTCCGCGGTGCAGCGCGCGGCCGCGGCGATCGGCGTGCCCGTCCGCCACGCGCCCGGCGTGCGCTACTGCGGCGCGTTCTACGGCCAGGGTCGGCGCGGCGAGCCGCTGCCCGGGCTCATCGGCGCGCCGGCGCTCGTGGCGCTCGTCGGCGCGCTGCAGCCAGGCGTGACGGAGCTCGCCTGCCATCCGGCCGACGGCGTCGACTTCGAGAGCTCCTACGCCGGCGAGCGCGTCGAGGAGCTGCGTGCGCTGTGCGACCCGCGCGTGGCGCAGGCGCTGCGCGACGCCGACGTGCAGCTGTGCAGCTTCGCGGACCTGCGCGACACATGCGCATAGGTTTTCGCCGATGGACGTGGTCCGCGCGAACGGCCTCGAGATCGCCTACGAGTGCGCCGGCGAGGGCGTCGCTCGTGTTCGTGCACGGCGCCGCCGAGGACGGCCGTGTCCGGCAGCCGCAGCTCGCGTCGCTGTCGGACGAGTTCACGGTCGTCGCCTGGGACGAGCCGGTGGCGGTCGCTCCTCCGCCGAGGAGTTCGATCTCGCGTTTCCGGGCTGTTCGCCGGCGCGCCGCCCGCCGAGTACGCCGCGCTGCTCGAAGCGATCTCCCCGCCGTGCGCCCGCACAGCCTCAGGACGCAGCTGGACGTGATGGCCGAGGCCGACCAGCGCGACCTGCTGCCCCGCGCGCCGTGCCGACCCTGCTGATCTGGGGCGAGCTCGACGTGCGCTCGCCGCTGAGCATCGCACGCCGGTTCGAGCAGGCGATCCCGAACGCGGAGCTCGTCGTGATCCCCGGCTGCGGGCACGTGAGCAACCTCGAGCGGCCCGAGCAGTTCAGTGCGGCGGTGCGCCGCGTTTCTGCCGGACACCCGCCGCCGGGCTACTGCACGCGGCCAGAACTCGCGACGCGTGTACTAGATGCCCACGAGCTCCCGCAGCCGGACGAGCGCGGCGGCGTTGTACGCCGGCTCGTAGTGGTAGGGCTCGAGCGCCCAGCGATGGTTGGCGTCGGCCAGGTAGCGATCGCCGTCGAGCGCGATCGTCGCGGCGCGGCCCCCGAGGTGATGCTCCAGGGCGTCATAGCCGTGCACGAGCGCCGCGTTGTGGTGGGCGGCGAAGTCGGCGCGGTCGTCCGCGAACGCGTGCAGCTGCTCGCCGTCGCGGTAGCGCGTCATCCAGTGCGCGCGGTGCACGATGACGCGCTCGGCCGGCAGCACGGCGGTCACCCGCTCGGCGAACGCCTCGGCGGCGCGCTCGAGCAGCCCGGCGGCCTCGGCGGTCAGCCGACGCACGCGCGCGAATCCGTCCCCGTCCCGCAGCCCGGCGCTGTCGTAGGCCGACGAGCACGTCACGAAGGACGCCGGGGTGCGCAGCACGTCGAAGCGCTCGTCGATGAGGTCGACCACGAGCCAGTCCAGGCGCTCGCGCTCGAGCTGGGCGAGGAAGCGCTTGTCGAAGTCCTCGATCACGCAGCGGCGCTGAAAGGCCGATTGCAGGCGCACCCGCTCCGCGGCGAGCCCGACCGGCGGGGCGACGGCGCTGATCAGCGAGGAGCGCGAGCCGTAGCGCGCCAGCGACGGCTTGAGAGCCGGGTCCTCGA
>DATMJM010000612.1:0-7467 GCA_035553935.1 Solirubrobacteraceae bacterium | reverse complement strand
CGTCTCCGCGCGGCGGCGCAGCAGCGCCACCGGGTGCCACGCGAGGTCGGCCGCGCCGCATCCGGTGGCGCTGCTGCGCCGACGCTCCGAGACGGCGGCGCTCGTCGAGCCGTTCGAGCGGCTGGGAGTCGCGACGCTCGGCGACCTCGCCGCCCTGCCGCGCAGCGCGGTCGCCGATCGCTTCGGGCGCCCGGGCCTGCTCGCCCACGACCTCGCGCGCGGCCACGACACGCCGTTGCGCCCGCGCCGGCCGGGCGAGCTGCTGCGCGAGGCGCTCGAGCTGCCCGAGTCGAGCTCCGGCGAGCAGCTCGCCCGCGCCCTCGGGCTGCTGATCGACCGCCTGCTCGCGCGCCGCGAGCGGCGCGGGCGCACGCTGCGCTCCGTCGTGCTCTCCGCGCGGCTCGCCGAGGGCGGCACCTGGCGCGAGCGCGTCGTCTTCCGCGAGGCGCTCGCCGATCCGCAGCGGATGCGGCTCGCGCTCAACGGGCGCCTGGCGCTGCTGCCGGCCCCCGCCGAGGAGATCGAGCTCAGCGTCGAGCGCTTCGGCCCGCCCAACCCGGAGGCGCGCGCGCTGTTCGACGACGGCGCCGCGCGCCGCGACGAGCGCCTGCGCGAGGCCATCAGCCAGGCGCGCGCGATCGCCGGTCCCGACGCCGCGCTGCGCGTCCTGGAGATCGACCCCAACTCGCGCGTGCCCGAGCGGCGCGTCGTCCTGGCGCCGTTCGACGCGGCTGCAGGCCGCCGCCCGCCGCACGGTCGCGGAGCGCCGGCGTGAGCCCCGGGCCCCGCAGGATCGCCGAGCCGCAGGTCGTGCGCGTCGCGGCCGACGCCGCCGGGATGCCGCTGGCGGTCGACGGGCGGCCCGTCGACGCGATCCGCGAGAGCTGGCTCGTCGAGGATCGCTGGTGGACCGACCGCCCGCTGCGGCGGCGCTACTGGGAGGTCGTCACGACGTGCGGGCGCAACGTCGTCGTGTTTCGCGACCTCGTCGAGCGCGAGCGCGGGTGGTACCGCCAGCGCTGAGCGACACTGCTGTCGCCGATGCACGACGACCAGACCCCCGAGGCCGCCGCTCACGCCGGCCTCGCCCACGTCGCGACAGCGTCCTTCGTCGCCTCGCGCGTCGTGCCGACCGGCGGCTATGCCGTGGCGCTGGCGGGTGGCGTGGCGCTCGCCCGCGCGGGTCAGGTCGCGGGCGCACGGATCGGCTACGGCGCGAGCATCGCGGCGATGCTGCAGGCGATCGCGGTGCTCGGGCCGTCGCGCGTCAGCGTGCCGCTCACGCAGGCTCTGTCGGCTCCGCTGCTCGGACGGATGCACGCGCGCGGCACGCGGCTGGCCGCGCAGATCGGCGCGTGCGCGGCCATCCGCGCGACCGACCAGCTCGTCTTCACGCTCTTCTACATCGGGATCATCGTCGGCGGCATCGAGGCCTACGCGGCGACGTACGACGCCGTCGCGGGGCGCATCCCCGGCGTGCCGGACGGCACCGTCGCGGCGATCGGCGCGACGGCCCTGGCACTGGTCGCCTGGACGGCGTTCGCCAGCGTCGTGCAGGTGCTGGTCTACCGCGGCGCACTGCGCGGCTGGCCGCGCGAGCGAGACCAGGAACACGCACCGCCGCCGGGCGCCGGCGATGCGGGCGCGCACGGCGCCGACCCCGAGCTGCCGCGCCCGCCGCGCGCGCACCCCCGCTACGACCCGCGCGCCGTCGCGCTCGCCGCGGTCCTCGCGTTCTGCGTCCTCGTATCGACGACGGCCTGGCTTGTGCTGGGCGCTGTCGCGCTCTGGCTGGTGGGCGCTTGGGCGACGGCGCGCGCCGATCCGGCGCCCGTGCGGGCGGGCCTGGCGCTCGCCGCAATGCTCGCCGGCGGCGCGCTCGTGTTCGGCCTCGTCGGCGGCGTCGGGCTCGAGCTGACGCTGCGGCGCACGGTGCGCGCCGCGCTGCTCGTGCTCGTCGCGACATGGCTGCGGGCGGCGGCCGGCGAGGCCGGGATGCGCGAGGTGGGGCGCCGATCGCTGCGCGTCGCGCGGCGCCTGCCGGCGACGACCGAGGCGTCGCAGATCCTGGACCGGCTCGGCGCCGGCGGCGCGCTCGGAGCGTCGGCCCGCACGCTCGTCGCGCGGGTCCGCGACGTCCAGCGGCGCCCGGCGCCGCTGGCGGCCGCCGTGCTGCAGTGGGTCGCGCGCGAGGCGGCCCGCTTCGAGCACGCGCCGCCGCCCGCGCCTGCGCCTGAGGCCCTGCGCGCGGCGTGGCGCGACCGCGTGCTCGTCGCGGGCATGATCGCCGCGGTTGCCGGCGCCGTAGTGGCGGGATAGATGACCGAACCGGCTTCCTATCGTGAGCGCCTGCGCGTGGAGGGCGCGGTGCTCGCCGCGTCCGGCGCGCTGGCGAGCGTCCTGCTGCTCGTGCTCGTGGCCGAGGCCGGCGAGCGCGCGGCAAGCACCGCCGTCCAGATCGCGATCGTCGCGATCCTCCTGGGCGTGCTCGGCCCGCACTCGGTGAGACGCTGGCTGGCGGCCGCGCAGCCGGTCGATCCGGCGACCGCGCCGGCGGGGCAGCCGACGCCGCTGTGGTTGCCGCCGCTCGTGGTCGTCGTGCTCGTCGCGCTCTTCGTCACGCCCGGTGAGCTCGGCTTCGGCGCCGTCGGCTGGGACGCCGGGCTGCGGATCGCCCTCGGCTCGATGCTCGTCGGGCTCACGCAGGCGCTGCTGCTGGCGCCGATCGTCGCGGCCGAGGAGGCGCGCAGCGGACGGCGCTACGTCCGGCTGCCCGGCTCGCGCGCGATCGGCGGCACGAAGCTGGGCTTCTTAATGAACAGACGGGCGTAGATCCGTGGCAGTGCGCGCGGCAGCCTCGACGCCATGCGCTGCCCGCGTGGTCAGGCGACGGTCGACTACGTCGCCCTCGTCGCGCTCGTCGCGGTGCTGCTGGCGCTCGCCCTGGGCGCCGCCAGCGCCGGCGCGGCAGGCGTCGTCAACGCCGTCGCGGGGCAGATCCGCCACGCGCTGTGCGCCGTCGGCGGCGGCCCGTGCCCCGATCTGCGGTCGAGGCCGTGCGCGGTCGCCACGCGGCGCGACACGCGGCACATCGCCATCAGCATGCTCGTCATCCGCATCGACCGCGATCGGCACGTGCTGCGCGAGGAGATGTCCGACGGCACCATCCGCCTGACTGTGGCCGGCAGCGGGGCCTTCGGCGGTGAGATCGCCGTCGGCGGACGGGCAACGGCGACGGTCCGGGGCCGCCAGATCGGGCTGCGCGACGAGGCGCGGGCCGGGGCGCAGGCCGTCGCGGGCCGGGGAGCTGTCTACGTCGCGCGCAACGCGCGTGAGGCGGCGGCCGTCCTGCGCGCGATCCGCGCCCGCCACGATCCGCCGATCCCGGCGCGCGAGCGGTTCGGCGAGGGCGGCGTGCGCGGCCTCGGCACCGTCGCCATCGGCAGCGCGCCGTCGGGCGCGTCGCTGCGCCGGCTTGCGGGCGCCGTCGGGGGCGTGCGCCGCGACGAGCGGACCGGCGCCGTCACGCTCTCGCTCCACGCCGCCGGCTCGCTCTGGGGCGCGCTGACGGTCGCCCTCGGCGGTCCGGTGGCATCCGGTGAGCGCAAGCTGGCGCTCGCGCTCACGCTCGACCGCCGCCGCCGCGCCAGGGAGATCTCGGTCGCGGCGTCCTTCGCTCTGGCCGCCGGCACGGCGCTGCCGCCGAGCTTCGCCCGCGCCCTGGGCGGCGAGCGCGGGTCGGCGTCGGCACTCTCGGCGCGGACAGGCGGGCGGCGGCTCGAGCTCGCCGGGCGGCTGGACCTGCGCGACCCGCTCGCCGCCGCGGCATGGCGGCGCTTCCGCGGCGACCCGACGGGCAGCGACGCGATCCGCGGGCTGGGCGCGGCGATTCGCGACCGCGCGCATCTCGACGTGCGCGCGTACCGCACCGACCTCACGACCGGCGGCGCGGTCGCCGGCGTCGCCCTGGGCGTGCAGGTCGGCGGCGAGTACGAGCACACGGTCGAGACGAGCCGCCTGCTGGCCGCGCGGTCGCGGCCGGCGGGAGGGCTGTGGGAGCGGCGGCTGGACTGCGTGCCGGCGTGACCGCGACGGCGTCCTGCGCATCTGCGAACATGTGTTCGCATGCCGTACATCGAGCTGCACTGCCACTCCGCCTACTCCTTTCTCGACGGCGCCTCGCAGCCCGAGGAGCTCGTCGCGGCCGCCGTCGGCCGGGGCCACCGGGCGCTGGCGCTCACCGACCACGACTCGCTGTCGGGCTCGATGGAGTTCGCGCAGGCGGCCAAGGCGCTCGGCCTGCGGGCGATCCACGGGGCGGAGGTGACGCTCGCCGACGGACGTCATCTGACGCTGCTCGTGCGCGACGCGACCGGCTGGCGCAGCCTCTGCCGGCTGCTGACGCGCGCGCACGCCCACACGCGCGACGGGCCGCAGCGCGATCGCAGCGAGCCGTCGATCGCGCTCGAGGACGTCGAGGCGCACCAGGCGGGGCTCGTCTGCCTGAGCGGCTGCGCGACCAACGGCGTGCGCGACGAGCCGACGATGCGCCGCCTGCTGATCGCCTTCGGCCGCGATGCCTTCCGCATCGAGCTGCAGCGCCCGCTCGCGCGCCACGACCGCGTGCTGAACCGCGGTCTCGCGGCGCTCGCCGAGCGGCTCGGGGTGGCGACGGTCGCGACGGGCAACGTGCACGCCCACACGCCCGAGCGGGCGTACCTGCAGGATGCGTTCGTCGCGATCCGCGAGCGCACGACGCTCGACGCGAGCGAGCCGCTACGGCGCGGCAACCATGCACACGTGCTGACGACCCCACAGGCGATGGCGGCGCGCTTCGCCGACCATCCCGAGGCCGTCGCCGAATCGCAGCGGCTGGCCGAGACGCTGACCTTCGACCTGACGAGCGATCTCGGCTACCGCTATCCCGGCGCCGAGGACGCGACCGCGAGCCGGGCGCTGGCCGAGGTCTGCCAGGCGCGCTTCGCGGAGCGCTACCCGCGCGGCAGCGCGCACCACGAGGAGGCCCGGGCGCGCCTGGAGGAGGAGCTGCGCGTCATCGACGAGCTCGGCCTCGCCGGCTTCTTCCTGCTGCACCGCGACCTGCTCGAGCTCGCGCGCGAGGTCGCCGTCGAGGTGCGCGGGACCGACACCGTTCGGGCGCTGCTGCCGCCCGGGCGCGGGCGCGGCTCGAGCGTCTCCTCGATCGTCTGCCATCTCACCGGCCTCAGCCACGTCGACCCGATCGCCAACAAGCTGCTGCTCGGGCGCTTCCTCAACGAGCAGCTCACCGCGCTGCCGGACATCGACCTCGACTTCCCGCGCGACATCCGCGAGAAGCTCATCCCGCGCGTGCACGAGCGCTACGGCCGCGAGCGCTCGGCGCTCGTCGCCGCCTTCCCGACGTACCGCACGCGCGGCGCGATCCGCGAGATCGGCAAGGCGCTCGGGCTGCCGCCCGGTGAGATCGAGCGCGTCGCGCGCGGCAGCGAGGGCTGGTCGTCGTTCGAGGTCGACCGCGACATCGACGTCGCGCTCGGGCCGGGCCGGCGGACCGGCCGCTGGCAGTGGCTCGTCAAGCTCGCCTACGAGGCCTACGGCCTGCCGCGCCACCTCTCCCAGCACTCCGGCGGGATGATCGTCGCGACGCGCCCGCTCGTGGACTGCGTCCCGCTCGTGCCGGCGGCGATGGAGGGTCGCCAGCTCGCCCAGTGGGACAAGGACTCCTGCGCCGACGCGGGCTTTCTGAAGATCGACCTGCTGGGTCTCGGCATGCTCTCGGCCGTCGAGCGCTGCGTCGAGCACATCGCGCGGCGCCGCGGGGAGCGGATCGACCTCAGCCGGATCCCCTACGACGACCCGGCGACGTACGAATGCATCCAGAACGCCGACACGACGGGCGTCTTCCAGATCGAGTCGCGCGCGCAGATGGGCTCGCTGCGGCGCACCCGGCCGGCGAACCTCGACGACATCACGATCCAGGTCGCGATCGTGCGCCCGGGGCCGATCGTCGGCGGCGCGGTCAACCCGTACATCGAGCGCCGCCAGCGGCTGCGCGCCGATCCCTCGTACGAGGTCCCGTACCCGCACCCGTCGCTCGAGCCGGCGCTGCGCGACACGCTCGGGACGATCATCTTCCAAGACCAGGTGCTCGAGGTCGCGCAGGCGTTCGCCGGCTTCAGCGTAGGAGAGGCCGAGGGGCTGCGGCGCGCGATGAGCCGCAAGCGCTCGGCGGAGGCGATCGAGGCACACCACCGGCGCTTCGTCGAGGGCGCGATGGCGACGCATCCCGACGTGACAGAGGAGCTCGCCGAGGAGGTCTTCACGATGGTCTCGGGGTTCTCGGGCTTCGGGTTTCCAAAAGCTCACGGCGCCGCGTTCGGGCTGCTCGCCTACCAGTCGACGTGGCTGCGGGTGCACTACGGGCCGGAGTTCCTCTGCGCCCTGCTCGACGAGCAGCCGATGGGCTTCTATCCGCCCGACGCGCTCGTCCACGAGGCGCAGCGGCGCGGGATCGAGGTCATCGCGCCTGACGTCAACACGAGCGACGCCGGCTGCACCGTGACGCCGGACGGCGCGGTCCAGGTCGGCCTGGGCTACGTGCTCGGTGTGCGTGCCGACGAGGTCGCGGCGCTCGTCGCCGCGCGCCATGAGGGTGGGTCGTTCCGCTCGCTGGAGGATCTCGCCTCGCGGGCCGGCGCGGGCCGCGCCGCGCTCGAGAAGCTCGCGTGGTCGGGCGCCTGCGACGCGCTGGCGGGAGGCGACCGTCGCGTCGCGCTGTGGCAGCTCGGCGTGACGGCGGCCGGCATCGGCGCGCGCGGCGGCGAGGGGGTCCAGCTCGCGCTCGCGCTCGATCTGCCGGCGCCGCCGAAGCTCGCGCCGCTGTCGGCCTGGGACGCGATGGTCGCCGATTACGCGACGACCGGGCTGACGGCTGCGACGCATCCCGTCGGGCTGTTGCGCGCGCGCCTGCATGCGGGCGGCGCCGTCGATGTGGGCGCGCTCGCGCAGATGCGTCACGGCGAGCGGGTGCGCATCGGTGGCCTGGTCATCGCGCGCCAGCGGCCGGGGACGGCGAAGGGCATCACGTTCTTGCTGCTCGAGGACGAGTTCGGGACGGTCAACGTCGTCATCTCACCGCAGATCTACGAGCGCGACCGGCTGACCGTTCGGACGGAGCCGCTCGTCGTCGTCGAGGGGCGCTTGGAGCGGCATGCGTCGGCGGGCGGAGCGATCAACGTCGTCGCGCAGCGCCTCACGCGCCTGGAGGTCGGCGATCGCGTGGCGGCGCAGGTCAAGGACTTCTCGCTGCTCGACGCGATCGAGCTCGCGCGCCAGGCGGAGCTGGCGCATGCCGCCGCGACCGGGACGGACGACTTCCGCGCGATCGCGCCGCCGGTCATGAACTTTGGCGCCGGGCGGCGACGATGACCTTGGTCGCCGCCCGCGCCGGAGCGCGCGATGAAGCGT
>DATMJM010000611.1:0-7896 GCA_035553935.1 Solirubrobacteraceae bacterium | reverse complement strand
GCGATGTTCAGCTCGGCGGTGCCGGTCTTGCCGGCGACCTCGATGCCCTCGAGCGCCGCCGCCGTGCCGGTGCCCTCGCGCACGACGTTGCTCATCATCTGCGTCAGCTGCCGCGCGCTCTGGGCGGACATCACGCGCTCGGCCTCCTCGGCCTCGATGCGCTCCACGGTGCGGCCGTCGGGATCGACGATCCGGCTCGTGATTCGCGTCGCCATCCGGACGCCTCCGTTGGCCACGGTCGCGGCGACCGTCGCCATCTGCAGCGGGGTCACGCGCAGGCGCTCCTGCCCGATGCCCACCCGGCCGATGTCGACTTCGCCGGAGTCGCCGTCGATCAGCTCGCCGTTCTTCGAGTAGACGCCGCTGGGGAAGATCTGCCCGTCGGGATAGTCCAGCGGCAGGTCCGAGCCGAAGCCGAAGCGCTCCATGTACTCGTCCATGCGGTCGCGGCCGAGCCGCTCGGCGACCTGCGCCCAGACGGTGTTGACGGAGTTCGTGAGTGCGGTGGTCAACGTGATCGACCCGAACTGCTGGTCGGAGAAGTTCCTCAGAGGTACACCTGACACGATGATCGGCGACTTGCCGGATACGGTTGAGTCCGGTGTGAACCGACCGGAGTCCAGGGCGGCGGCGGCGGTCACGATCTTCATCGTCGAGCCGGGCGCGTAGCCCGCCTGCGTGGCGCGGTTGAACAGCGGCGAGTTGGGCGCGCCGGCGAGGCGCTGGTAGGTGGCGGCCCGGCGCAGCGAGTTGGGGTCGTAGCCGGGCATGCTCGCCATGACCCGGACCTTGCCGGTGCCCGGCTCGATCGCCACGACGGCCCCGCGCCGGCCGCCGAGCGCGTCGACGGCGACCTTCTGGGCGCGGGGGTCGAGGTTCGTGACGACGTTGTCCCCCACCCTGCGCTTGCCGCTGAGGTCGTCGACGATCGAGGTGATCTCGTCCTTCTCGCCGACGAGCGCCGCGTTGCGCGCACGCTCCAGGCCGGCCCGGCCGATGCCGAGCGCGAAGTCATACCCGAGCACGTGCGCGAAGCGCTGCGCCTCCGGCGCGTAGCGGCGCCGGTAGAGGCCGTCCTCGTCCTTGACCGAGCGCGCCAGCGCCGAGCCGTCGCGCGCCCGGATCGCGCCGCGCTTGATCTGCGCCTGCGCGATCTGAGGGCGCTTGTTCAGCGCGTTGTCGCGGTACTCCTCGGCGTTGATGACGCTGTTGTAGCTCGTCATCGCGGCGAGCGCGCCGAACAGCACGAGGACGAGCAGGAAGAGCTTGAGGATCGGCGCGTTCACCGGGCTGTCGCCGCCTCTCTTCGCGCGCGGTCGGAGACGAGCAGCAGCAGCGCCAGCAGGATGAAGTTCGCGACGATCGACGAGCCGCCGTAGGAGACGAACGGCAGCGTCACGCCGGTCAGCGGGATGAGCTTCGTCACGCCGCCGACGATGACGAAGACCTGCAGCGCGAGCACGGCGGTCAGCCCCGTCGCCAGCAGCTTGGAGAAGGAGTCGGTCGCGAGCATCGCGGTCTTGAACCCGCGCTCGACGACGAGCAGGTAGACGAGCAGCACGGCGACGGCGCCCATCAGGCCGAGCTCGTCGGTGATGACGGCGTAGATGAAGTCGGTGTGCGCGGCCGGCAGGATCGGCGGGTTGTCGCCGAGCTGGATGATCGCCTGGCCGAAGCCCCGGCCGAAGAAGCCGCCGTCGGCCTGCGAGAAGATCGACTGGGCGATCTGGTAGCTGCCGCCGACCTCGCGCTCGTAGAGGTCGGGATCGAAGGGGTTCAGCCAGGCGTCGACGCGGCTTTCGATCGTCGGCCGGATCGCGTACAGCACCCGCGCCCCGAGCGCGAACAGTGCCAGCCCGATGACCACGAATGAGATCCGGTTCGTCGCGACGTAGACGAGCGCGAGGAAGCCGCCGAAGAACATGAGCGACGATCCGAGGTCCTGGATGACGAACAGCAGCGCCATCGCGGTGCCCCAGACCGCCAGCAGCGGACCGAGGTGCTTCAGCGGCGGGAACGTGATGCCGGCGAACCGCCGCGCCCCGATCACGAGGACCTGGCGCGTGTCGCGCAGGTACGACGCGAGGAAGATGACGATCGCGATCTTCGCCAGCTCGGCGGGCTGGAAGGAGATCGGGCCGAGGTCAAGGGACAGGTAGGCGCCGTTGACCGGCGTGCCGAGCCGTGGCAGCAGCAGCAGCAGGATCCCGCCGAGCGCGATCACGTAGCGGTAGCGCTCGAGCACGCGGTGGTCGTGGCGCAGGGCGATGATCGTCCCCGTGAACACGAGCAGCCCGACGACGAACCACTGCGCCTGCTCGCGCGCGAGCTCCTCGTCGAGTCGGTAGAGCATCACGAGGCCGAAGCACGCCAGCACGGCGACGAGCGGGAACAGGTACGGATCGGCGTCCGGGAGCGTCATGCGCAGCACGAGGTGCGCGGCCAGGCACAGCGCCAGGAAGATCAGGCCGTAGGTCAGCGACAGGTCCGACAGCAGGTTGTCGCGCTGGATGAAGACCGCGGCGAAGCCGGCTGTCACGAGCAGCGATGCCGGGATCAGCGCGAACAGCTCGCGGTTGCGGGCACTCATCAGGAGGCGATGCGGCCGCGCTCGAGTTCGCGGACGAGATCGGACGCGTCGTCGTGCGAGCGCAGGGTGTGGTCGACGAGCTGCTCGCGGCGGGTCGGCGGAACCGTCTCGAGCGGGACACCCGAGACGTAGTTGACCTGGTAGAGCTCGATTCCGGCCGGCAGCGAGTACGGCAGGCCGCGGTACAGCGTCACGAACCCGTCCTCATTGGCCCCGATGAAGTAGACGGCCTGGTTGGCGCTGTAGGCGCCGAAGCCGAGTGGCAGCAGGATCAGCGCGAGGATCGCGAAGACCTTCGCGATCGTCCGGCCGCGGCGGCGCCGAGGTGCCTGCGGCGCGGCCGGCGCGACGGGGCTCAGTCGGCGCGGCGAGGGAGCACGGGAGGCCTGCGGATCGAGCGCCGTCCTGGCCGGCCTGGGCGGGGCCTCGGTGATCGCGGCCTGCACGTCGGCGGTCCGCAGGGCGCCCTCGCCGCCGACCGACGTCGGGTGCTCGACCGCGTCGTCGGATCGGTCGCCGACCTCCTCGAGGCGGAAGAGGATCACGGTGATGTTGTCGCGCCCGCCGGCCTCGTTGGCGGCATCGATCAGCGCGCGTCCGGCGTCGCGCAGCGAGCCGCCCGCGCGCAGGATGTCCGCCACGCGCGCCTCGGGCACCATCGACGTCAGCCCGTCGCTGCACAGCAGGTACACGTCGCCGGCGGCCCCGCGCCACGACGACGTGTCGACGACCACATCGGGCTCGGGTCCCAGCGCGCGCGTGATGATCGACCGCTGCGGGTGCTCGTCGGCCTCCTTGGCGGTGAGCTGGCCGCGGCGGCGCATCTCCTCGACGAGCGAATGGTCCTCCGTCAGGCGCGCGAACTCCTCGCCGCGCAGGCGGTACGCGCGCGAGTCGCCGACGTGCGCGATCGCGACGTCGAACTCGCCGACGTGGGCGGCCGTGATCGTCGTGCCCATCCCGGCGCGCTCCTGCGCCGTCTGCGACATCTCGTGGATCCGGGCGTTGGCCTCGCGCACGCGCTCGGCGAGCAGCTCCTCGCCGTTGACGGTGCTGAGATCGCCGTCGTCGCTCAGGCCGCGCTCGAAGGCCTCGACCGCCAGCCGCGAGGCGACCTCGCCGGCCTGCGCTCCGCCCATCCCGTCGGCGACGACGAAGACCGGCGCGCGCGCGTAATAGGAGTCCTCGTTGGCGCGGCGCGCGCGACCGGTGTCCGAATGCGAGAAGTGGTCCGTGGCGACGCGCAGCATCAGTCGTCGTAGGTGAACGTCGAATCGCCGATCCGGACGCGGTCGCCGGGGTGCAGCGGGCGGGGCCCGCGCAGCAGCTCGTCGTTGAGGTACGTGCCGTTCGTCGAGCCGAGGTCCTCGATCACGAGGATCGCGCCCTGGCGCGTCAGGCGCGCGTGGCGCGAGGAGGCGAACGGGTCCTCGAGCTGGATCTCCACGTCGCCGCGGCCGAGCGTCGCCCCCTCGCCGACGTCGTAGGCCATGCCGCGCGTCAGGCCCGGAACCGACTCCACGACCAGGCGCGGCGCCACGTCGTCGTCGCCGTCGAGCACGTTGAGGCTCGACGCCGGATGCATCCCGGTGGCGTCCGGCGCCGGCGCGGCCGCACGCGGGCCGCCGAAGGCGCCCTGCCGCAGGTCCTTCAGCGCGCTGCGCGAGACCCACAGCAAGAAGAGGTACAGGACGGCCAGGAAGGCGAACTTCAGGCCGACGGAAACCGGTTCGAGCATTCGGAGCCTGAGCCTAGTAGGAGTTCTCGAATCGACCGCCGCGCCGCGGCCGCCCTACTCGAGCTCGAAGACGATCTCCGCCGTGCCGAGCGTGATCCGGTCGCCACCGCGCACCTCGGCGACGCCGCCGATCCTGCTGCCGTTGACGACGACGCCGTTCGTCGAGCCCAGATCGGCGATCGTCCACGTCCCGGCCGCGGCGGGACGCAGCTCGGCATGGCGGCGCGACACGTTCGCGTCGGCCAGCACGACGTCGCACTCGCGGCTGCGGCCCACGAGCGCGCCGCCCGGCGGGATGACATGGCGACGACCCTCCGCGATCAGCAGCGCGCGCGACGGCGGCGGCTCGCTCACCGCGTCCAGCGGCTCGCGCAGCCGCCCGGCGGTCGAGTAGATCATCGTGTTGCCGTGGCCGCCCTGCTCGGGCTCCGGCACCGCGGGATCCTCCGACGGCCGCACGAGGCGCGCCTGGATGCCGAACTCGCCGAGCGACAGGCGATCGTCGGTGTGGAACTCGATCACCGGCCGCGACGGCAGCGCCAGCCGCTCGCTGCGGGCGTGCTCGAGCAGGTAGGCGCTCAGCTCGTCGATCAGCGAGTCCTCGACGCCCTCCAGCCGCGCGCGGTCCTCGGGCGAGAGGTAGACGTTGTACTCGTTGGGCACGTACGTGCGCGAGACCGAGATGGTCTTGTGCTCGTCCATCTCGCGGGCGAGCTTGCGCGCCAGTTCGACCGGCCGCACCTCGGAGCGGAAGACGCGCCCGAACGTGCCCTCGACGAGGTCGGCGAGCTTGGCCTCGAGGTTGCGAAGGACGCTCATGCCAGGGGTTCATGCTACGCCGGGAGGCTCTACCCGTTTTCGCCGGCGCGCACGGCGCGCGCGGCGACTGCGAGGACGCCGCCCGCCAGCGCGCCGGCGACGAGCCCGCGCGGGGGATCGAGGACGAGCGCCTCCGACAGCGCCTGCGTCGCGGCGGCGAGCGCGGCCGCCCACCCGCTGACGGCGACGAGATCCAGCGCGGCGGAGCGGCCGCGCACGAGCAGCGGCAGCAGGACGGCGGCCACCGCCCACAGCGCGACGAGCCCGAGCGCGCCGCCGGCCACTGCCGGCCACAGCGCGTGCTGCACCGCCTCGACCGCCGCGCCCTCCCACGCGGCGCGCGGCGCCACCTCGGGCGCGGGACCGAGGACGAGCCGCTCCGACGCCAGCAGCTCGCCGAGCGCAAGCCACCAGCCGCCGAGCGCGCCGAGCGCGGCGCGCACCTGCCAGCGTGCGGCCTGGCCGGCGAGCGCCGGCCAGGCGCCGGCCAGTCCGGCGGCGCCGAGCAGCGGCGCCGCCGCGGGCAGCGACCACAGCGTCCCGCGGCGCAGGAGCACCCCCGGCACCGGGACGACGGCGACCGCCACGAGCAGGGCGACGCCGGGCAGCGGCACGGCCAGCCATGTGAGCAGCGCGGCGGCGACGGCCAGCCAGGCGAGGCGCGGCAGCAGGAGGACGGCGCCCGCGGCGGCGGCGCCCGCCGCGACCGGGTCCAGCGGCGACTGCGGGCCGAGGCCCGCGAGCGCGCCCGCACACAGCGCGCCGGCCGCGCCCGCGGCGAGCGCCCGCGGCAGCGGGCGTAGCCGCGGGGCCCGCGCGGCGTCGCCGGCGTGCGCCGGTCCGGGCGCGCGGTGCGCGTGCCGCGGGGCGGGCGGCGGGCGCAGCTCGTGGCGGCGCGGGCGCGTCAGCGGCAGCGCCGGCATCGCGCGCGTGTCGAGCGCTCCCCCGGCCACCGGCCCGGGCACGTCCTCGACGTCCTCGACGGCGTCCTCGAGCGCCCGGCGCAGCGCGCCCAGCCCCGGACGCGCGGCGGGCTCGACCGCCACGGCGGCGTCGATCGCGCGGCACAGCCCCGGCGGCAGGTCGCGGCGCACCCGGCCCAGCGCCGGCAGGCGCATGCCGACCCGCCGCGCGGTCGCGGCCGGGTTGCCGGCGCGCACCGGGTTGACGCCGGCGAGCGCCTCGTAGAGCACCACGCCCAGCGCGTAGACGTCGACGGCACCCGTGATCTTCTCGCCGCGCGCCTGCTCGGGAGCCATGTAGGCAAGCGTTCCGATGATGTCGCCCGTGCGCGTCAGGACGTCGTGGTCGGCCATCCGGGCGATACCGAAATCCGTCAGCTTGGCGGCCAGCGGGCCCTCGTCGATCTGCGGGCAGATGACGTTGGAGGGCTTTACGTCACGATGGATGACGCCGCGAGCGTGAGCATGCGCCAGGGCGCCGCAGAGCGTCGCCCCGATCAGCAGCACCTCGCGGTCCGACAGCTCGCCGTCGCGCAGCAGCTCGGCGAGCGTCGGTCCCTCGATGAGCTCGGAGACGAGGTAGAGCGCCTCGTCGTCGCGGCCGGACTCGTACAGCGCGACGATGCCGGCGTGCGACAGGCGCGCGGCCGCCAGCGCCTCGCGCTCGCCGCGGCCGTCGAGGTCGTGCTCGATCGCGATCCGCTTGACGGCGACGTCGCGCTCGAGGCGCTCGTCGCGGGCGCGGAAGACGACGCCCATGCCGCCCGCGCCCAGCCGCCGCCCCAGCCGGTAGCGGCCGAGCACGACCTGGCCCCTCGGGGCCGCAGCGGGGCTCTGTGCGTGGGGCACCGGCTCCCTGTTCGGCGCGCGCGCCACCGTGTCCTTGCCCATCCGGGAAGGAAAGCGCCGCTTGGCGGCAAAGTTGCACTGTGACCCGCCGCGCGCCCGCGCGCCATACTGGGATTGCGCAGCTTCCGGCAAGGAGCGGACCCTGTCCTTTTTCGACGACGACGAGCCTCGCACGACCCGCACGCGGCCGCGCAGTCCGGCGCCCGCGGCGATCGGTCCGCCGTCTGACCCCCAGCAGCTCATGGTGCGCCGCATCGCGGCGCTGGCGATCGGCGCGCTCATCATCGTGCTGCTCGTGCTCGGCATCAACGGCTGCCTCAACAGCCGCCAGGAGCAGGCGCTGAAGGACTACAACCGCGAGATCTCGACGATCGTGCGCGACGCCGACGCCAACGCCGATGCCGTCTACGAGACGCTCGCCGCCGGCGGCCAGCCGTCGACCGACGTGCAGTCGGAGATCAACCAGCTGCGCTTCCGGGCGCAGGCGCTGACGAAGCGGGCCGAGGATGTCGACGTGCCCGGCGACATGCGCGCAGCGCACCGCAACGTGCTGCTGTCGCTGTCGCTGCTGCAGGAGGCGATGGGCAAGATCGCCGAGCGCCTGCCCGCGGCGCTGTCGACGGACTCGGCCACGGCGGTGCCGGCGGTGCGCGCGATCGCCGGCGAGTTTCAGGCCTTCGACGCCGCGAACGTCGTCTACAACCGGCGTGGCGCGGCGCTCATCAAGCAGGTGCTCGACGACAGGGAGATCGGCGGGCAGACGATCCAGAACTCGAGCTTCGTCGAGAACTACGGCTGGCTGCAGCCCTCGACGGTCGCGCGCCGGATCAACGCGCAGGCCGGCCGCGGCGCCGGCGATGCCGGCACGACGGAGCCCGCGCCGGGGCTGCACGGCCACGGCCTGCTCGGGGTCAGCGTCGGCGACGTGACGCTGACGC
>DATMJM010000610.1:0-5813 GCA_035553935.1 Solirubrobacteraceae bacterium | reverse complement strand
CCGCACAACCCGACGGGGTCGGTGCTCACCGGCGAGGAGCTCGAGGCGGTCGCGGCCGTGGCCATCGAGCACGACCTCGTCGTGGTGACCGACGAGGTCTACGAGCACCTCGTGTTCGACGGCGAGCACGTCCCGCTGGCGACGCTGCCCGGGATGGGGGAGCGGACGCTGACGATCTCGAGCGCCGGCAAGTCGTTCTCGTTCACCGGCTGGAAGGTCGGCTGGTGCAGCGGGCCGCCGCAGCTCGTCGCGGCAGTGCGCTCGGCGAAGCAGTTTCTGTCGTTCGCGGGAGCGACGCCGTTCCAGCACGCGATCGCGGTCGCGCTCGCCGATGCCGAGCGCCACGTGGCGCCGCTGTGCGGCGAGCTGCGCGCCGGCCGCGACCGGCTCTGCGAGGGACTGCGCGTCGCGGGCCTCGGCGTCAGCGTGCCGCAGGGGACGTACTTCGTCAACGCCGACGTCGCGCCGCTCGGTGAGCGCGACGCGCGCGAGTGGTGCCGGGCGCTGCCCGCGCGGGCGGGTGTCGTCGCGATCCCGACGAGCGCGTTCTACGACGACGAGCACGCGGGCCGCACGCTCGTGCGCTTCGCGTTCTGCAAGCGGCCGGCCGTCATCGACGAGGCCGTGGCGCGGCTGGCGGCGGCGAGCCTCGCGACCGGCTAGCGTCCGCGCGATGGCAAAGCTCTCCGACAGCGCGAGCACCGAGATCGAGGCACCGATCGATGCCGTCTGGGCGATCGTCGCCGACGTGGCGCGCTGGCCCGAATGGCAGGGCACGCTCGGTGCCCTCGACATCCTGCAGCAGGACGCGGAGGGGCGGGCGAGCCTCTGCACCGCCGAGTTCGACGCGAAGGTGACGAAGATCAAGATGAAGCTCGCCTGCTCGTACTCCGCGCCGGCGCGGATGACCTTCGAGCGCGTCTCGGGCGACCTGTCGTCGCTGGCCGGCTCCTGGCGCCTGGAGGACCTCGGGGACGGGCGCACCCGCGCCTCGTACGCGCTCGACGTCAACCCGGGCAGGATCCTGAACTTCCTCCTCAACGCCGACCGGATCGGCAAGCTGCGAGCGAGCCTCGTCGACGTCCGCCCCGGCGAGCTGAAGGCGCGCGCGCAGCGCGCGTGACGCCCCCGGCGGGTTTCGGCCCGACCGCGGTCGGTGAAGCTGCGCTCGTGGCCACCGATCAGGGGATGGCGGCGCTCGGCGCGCTCGTGCACGCGGGACGACGCGTCGCGGTCGGCCCGACGGGGCTGCTCGTGGGGCGCGCCAGCCACTGCGACCTCGTGCTCGACGTCGACGGCGTGTCGCGCGAGCACGCGCGGATCGATGCCGACGATGGCCGCTTCGCGCTGGCCGACCTGGGCTCGCGCAACGGCACCTGGCTGGACGGTCAGCGCGTCGAGACGCCCGTCTCGCTGCGCCCGGGAGCCGAGATCGTCATCGCCGGCGAACGGCTGCTGTGGCTGGCGGGCGACGCGACGCAGGTCGCGCCGCCGCCGGCGGCATCGGCAGCCGCGGACGCGACGGAGCGCGTCGTCGGCTTCGACGGCGGCCGGTTGACGATCGGCCGCGATCCGTCCAACGACGTCGCGCTCGAGGACCGCAACGTGTCGCGCTGGCACGCCGAGGTCGTCGCGCGCGACGGCCGCGTCGAGCTGCGCGACCTCGGGTCGCGCAACGGCACGTGGGTCGACGGCCAGATCGCGCTGCGCGCAGAGCTGCGCACCGGGTCGGAGATCCGCATCGGCTCCTACCGGCTGACGTTCGACGGGACGGGCTTTCGCGCCCGCGACGCCCGCTGCGACGCGCGGCTGGACGCGCGCGAGCTGAGCGTCGCGGTGCGCGGCCGCACGCTCGTGCAGCCCACCTCGCTGAGCGTCGAGCCCCGCGAGCTCGTCGCGGTGATCGGGCGCAGCGGCTCGGGCAAGACGACGCTCGTCAAGGCGCTCGCCGGCCGACGGGGCGATCACGCTGGCCGGCGACCCGCTGGGCGACCGTCGCACCGACGTCGGCTACGTGCCGCAGGACGAGATCGTGCACCCGCTGCTGACGGTCCGCGAGGCCCTGCGCTATGCCGCGCGGCTGCGACTGCCGCTCGACCTCGACGCGCACGAGCTGGAGATCGTCGTGCAGCGCACGCTCGAGGAGCTCGCCATGGAGCACCGCGCCGAGCATCGCATCGCGACGCTGTCCGGCGGCGAGCGCAAGCGGGCGGGGGTCGCGGTGGAGCTGCTGGGCAAGCCGAGCGTGCTGTTCCTCGACGAGCCGACGACCGGGCTGGACCCCGCGCTCGAGGCGCGCACGATGCGCCTGCTGCGCGGCCTCGCCGACGGCGACCGAGCCGTGGTGGTCGTCACGCACGCGACCCGCAGCCTGGAGCTCTGCGACCGCCTCGCGCTCGTCGGCCCCGGCGGAAAGCTCGCCTTCTTCGGCCCTCCCGACGAGGCGCTGGCGAGCTTCGGCGTCGAGCACTTCGACGACCTCTACGACGCTGTCGAGAGCCCGACGCCGGCGGTGCCGCCGCGCGCACCGCCCGCGCGCGCGCCCGGCGGCGACCGGCAGCTTCCGCGGCCGCCCGGCCCACGGCGCGGTTCCTGGCTCGCGCAGACGGCGGTGCTCACGCGCCGCTACGCGCGACTCGTCGTCCGCGACCGGCGCAATCTCGCGATCCTGCTCGGCCAGGTCCCGCTGCTCGGTCTCGCGATCGGCGCGCTGTTTTCCAACGACGTCTTCGATCCCGGCCGCGACGGCAACGCCAACGACGCCGCCCAGGTGCTGTTCCTGCTCGTCACGACGACGTTCTGGCTCGGTGCGATCGCCGCCGCGCGGGAGATCATCAAGGAGCGCGCCATCGTCGCGCGCGAGGCCGCGGCGGGCGTCCGGCTCAGCTCCTACCTCGCCTCGAAGGCCGCCGTCCTCTTCACGCTCGCGGCGGTTCAGGCGACGGCGCTCGCTGCCGTCGTGCTGGCGGTCGGCCCGCTGCACGAGCCCGCCGGCACGTACGTGATCGTCGTCGGCCTGGTCGTCGCGACGGCGCTCGTGGCCGTCGCGAGCGGGCTCGTCATCTCGGCGATCGCGCGCAGCCAGGACCAGGCGCCGAGCTACATACCGCTGCTGCTCGTCCCCCAGCTGCTGTTCGCCGGCGCGATCGTGCCGCTCACGAAGATGGGGCCGCTGCTGGAGGCCTTCTCGACCGTCGTGCCCTCGCGCTGGGCGTTCGCCGCGATCGGAACGGCGGTCGACATGAACGGGCGAATCGGCGTCGATCCCATCGACGCGCGCCGCAGCGCCTACGGCAGCGACTTCTTCGCCACCGGCGCCGCCGAGGGCTTCGCCGTGCTCGCGGCCTTCCTGATCATGCTGCTCGCGGTGGTGGCGCTGCTGCTGGCGCGTCGCGCCGCCGACGCCCGCTGACGACGAGCTCCATCCCCTCCTGCGCCATCGCGACCTGCTGCGGGTCGCCGCCGAGGACCTGCCAGCGCCTGCGGGCCTCGGCGCCGAGCGCGTCGAGCGTCGCGTCGTCGTGCAGCGGCTCGTGGTGGAACAGCAGCATGCGCGCGGCCTGCGCGCGGGCACCGAACGCCAGCGCGTCCGACAGCGAGGAGTGGCCCCAGCCCAGGTGGTCGGGGTACTCGGCGTCGGTGTACTGCGCGTCGTGGATGAGCAGGTCGGCGCCGCGCGCGAGCTCGAGGCCCGAGATCCACTCGTCCTCGAGCGTCTCGATCGCGGCGCCGAGCGCCGGCTCGTGATCGGGGATGTACGCCAGCGTCGCGTCGCCGTCCTCGACGCGGTAGCCGAGCGTCGGCCCGCGGTGGCTGACGGCGTGCGCGTGGACGGTCGCGGGACCGATCTGCCACTCGTTCGCCTGCACCTCGCAAAACGAGACGCGGCACGGCAGCTCGCGGACCTCGACCGGCGACAGCGGCGCCGAGATGTAGCGTGCGATGCGATCCCGCAGCGGCGCGTCGTTCGCCGGCGGGCCCCAGATCACGATCTCCGAGTCGGGGTGAAAGCAGGGGGCGAAGAACATGAGCCCCTGGATGTGATCGAGGTGCAGGTGCGTCAGCAGGATCGTCACCGGGCGGTCGACGACGCCCAGCGCGAGTCCCATCGTGCGGATGCCGGTGCCAGCGTCGAGCACGACGATCGTCCCGTCGCTCAGCGTCACCTCGACGCACGACGTGTTGCCGCCGTAGCGCATCGTGTCCGGGCCCGGCGTCGGGATCGAGCCGCGCGCGCCCCATACCTTGACCTTCACGGCGCGGGCTCCAGCGGATCCTCGCCGACCGTCCAGAAGACGACCATCGCGCCGTGGAAGCCCGAGTCGCCGACGATCGGCAGCGCGCTCGCCTCTATCTCGTGCTCGACTCCCGTCGCAGAGCGGATCCGGAAGCCGGCGTGCGCGGGGCGGGTGCCGCGCAGCGCGGCCGTCAGCGGGAGGTCGCTGAACGCGATCGGCTGCCCGTCGTCGTCGAACGGGCCGAACGTCGCCGTCCAGTCGGCGGCGAGCATCTTGCCGGTCTCCTCGTAGCGGCGCCCGAGCATGCTGCCCGCGGGATCGTTGAAGAACAGGACGTTGCCCTCGACGTCCGCGAGTAACGCGGGGGTCGAGAGGCTCGACAGCAGGTTGCGCGCGAGGATCAGCTGCAGCGGGCGGCCGGACACGGTTGCACCATTTCTACCTGCTCGCGCCATATGCCACCGCGCACGACCCGCGTCGCGACTACGAACCGATCGGGTCGCGCTCGCGATCCCAGACGGCGCGCGCTCGGTCGAACTCCGTCCAGAGCTCCTCGGACGGGCCGCCTGCGGGCTCTGGCGGAGCGGGCGGATCGGGCTGCTTGCGCGGGCCGCCGCCGCCGTCGTCGCCGTCGTCGTCGTCGTCGGCGTTGCGCGTGAAGCGGGGGCTCAGCCCGCACCAGAGGCAGACGCTGACGATGACGATCGCGATGCAGCCCGCGACCCCGGACGCGAACCAGCGGCCCAGGAACGACAGCGTGATCGCGACGCCGATCGCCAGCCCGCCGCCGAGCGCCAGGGCGGCGCGCGCGGCTCGGACGCGGCGTACCGCGTGCCCCGGGACCGGCTTGAGCACGGCGAGCGAGAGGCCGAGCGCGACGATGTACAGAGCCGCGTTGAGGACGAGCAGCATCACCGCCATTGTGCTTCCCTGGGGGCCACGGCTCAAATCGCGAGGACGCACGTTCGATCGGGCGTCCAGCGCTGGCCGAGCGGACGTCGAGCGGGCGCTATGGTCGGCCGATGAACGAGGCGGGGATGGAACCCGGCATCGAGTACGCATCCTCGTCGGCCGTCTGGCTGCGCCACACCCTCGAGGAGATCCTGTCCCAGCTCCGCGTCCTGCTCGACATCGACGGCTGCGCCTTCCAGACGGTCGACTGGGAACATGGGCAGATCAGCCCCGCCGCCGCGTGGTTCGAGACCCCCGCGGTGCGCGCTGCGATGCAGCCCGTGCTCGATCGCCCGTACGACGTCGAGCGCGGCGGCGTCACCGAGGCCGCCATCGAGCGCGGCGAGCCGCTGCTCATCACGGACATGCAGGAGTGGGGCGGGGCGCACGCGCTGCGCGCGCGGCTGCGCGAGCAACTCGACGACGAGGCCGCCGACACCGCATGGGCGTGGTACCGCACGTCGACGTTCATCTCCTGCCCGGTGCAGACGACCCTCGGGCGGACGCTCGGCGTGCTCGCGCTGTCGGCGGCGCCGCCGCGCCCGCCGCTGGGCGAGGAGCAGCTGCGCGTCACGGAGGTGTTCGCGGGGCTCGCGGCGCTGGCGCTCGAGCGCACGGAGCTGC
>DATMJM010000609.1:0-8230 GCA_035553935.1 Solirubrobacteraceae bacterium | reverse complement strand
AGACCTATGAGGACGCCTACATCGTGGAGGTCAACTACGTCGGCGGCGCGATCGACTACTGGGTCAAGCACGCGCCGAAGTTCCTCGCCGACGAATCGATCCATGCCAAGACGCTCGCCGTCCGCGGCAAGAAGATGGTCGTCCGCTACGAGCCGCTCGGCCTGATCGGCGTCATCGGCCCCTGGAACTACCCGCTGACCAACTCCTTCGGCGACTGCATCCCCGCGCTGCTGGCCGGCAACAGCGTGATCCTCAAGCCCTCGGAGATCACGCCGCTGACCTCGCTGCTGATGGCCGAGGCGCTCGCCGAGTGCGGCCTCCCGGACGGCGTCTTCCAGGTGGCCACGGGCCGCGGGGCGACCGGCGCCGCGCTCGTCGACGAGGTCGACATGATCATGTTCACAGGCTCCACCGACACCGGCAGGAAGGTCATGAAGCGCGCCGCCGACACGCTCACGCCGGTCGCGCTGGAGCTCGGCGGCAAGGATCCGATGATCGTCCTCGCCGACGCCGATCTCGAGCGGGCGGCGAACCTCGCGGTCTACTACTCGATGCTGAACGCCGGCCAGACGTGCATCTCGATCGAGCGCGTCTACGTCGAGGAGCCGGTCCACGACGAGTTCGTGCAGAAGGTCGTCGACAAGGTCGCCGTGCTGCGCCAGGGCCGGTCGACCGGCCCGGCGACGGCCGAGGTCGGCGCGATGACCCTCCCCAAGCAGCTCGAGATCGTCGAGGAGCACGTGCGCGACGCGCTCGCCAAGGGCGCACGGGTGCTGACCGGCGGAAAGCGGCGCGCCGGCAAGGGCCTGTTCTTCGAGCCGACCGTGCTCGTCGACGTCGACCACTCGATGAAGGCGATGACCGACGAGACGTTCGGGCCGACGCTGCCGATCATGAAGGTGGCCGACTCCGAGGAGGCGCTGAGGCTCGCCAACGATTCCCCGTACGGGCTCGGCGGGGCGGTGTTCAGCCGCGATCGCAGCCGCGCGGAGGAGATCGCGCGGCGCATGCACGCGGGCGCGGTCTGCATCAACGACGCGCTGCTGAACTACGTCGCCGTCGAGCTGCCGATGGGCGGCTGGAAGGCGTCCGGCCTCGGCACGCGCCACGGCGCCGCCGGGATCAGGAAGTTCACCAAGCAGCAGTCGCTGTTCATCAGCCGCGTGCACCTCCGCAACGACGTGTACATGTTCCCCTACCGGCCGAAGGTCTCCAGGGCCCTGTTTGCCGGACTGCGGCTCGTCTACGGGCGCGGCCGCCGTCGCTGACGCGCGGCGCAGCAGCTCGCACACACGCAGATGCGCTGGTAGGCCGGATGGCCGCGATCGCCATCGGCTTGGCCTCCTCGCTGCTGTGGGGCGTCGCCGACTTCCTCGGCGGCCTGAAGAGCCGCACGTACGCGGTGCCGGTCGTGCTGGCGTTGATGTACCTCTCGTCGCTGGTCGTCATGCTGGCGTTCGTCGCCGCGCGCGGGGCCGGGCCGCCGCAGAGCGAGAGCGTGCTGGCGGCGCTCGCGGCCGGGCTCGTCGGGATCGCCGGGCTCGCGGCGTTCTACCGGGGGCTGGCGATCGGCGCGACGGGGGTCGCGCTGCCCGTGGTCGTCGGGCTGATCGGCGGCGACAACCCGGGTCCGGTGCGATCGGTCGGTCTCGCGTGCGCGGTCGTCGGCGTCGTGCTCGCCTCGCGCGAGGACGACGAGGGCCCCGCCGATGCTCGCCAGCAGCGGCTGAGCATCATGCTCGCGGTCGTCGCGGGCCTGGGCTTCGGGTCGTACTTCGTGCTGGCGGAGATCGCCTCGCGCGGCGACGTGGCGTGGGCGCTCGTCTTCTCGCGCGCCTCCGCGTTTCCGATCATCGCCGTGCTCGCGATCGTGGCGCTGCGGCGCGGCAACGGGACGCGCCCGGCAGGACTCGCGCTCGCGACGCTCGCCGGCATCGGGCTGATCGACCTCGGCGCGAACTTCCTCTTCAACCATGCGTCTACGATCGGCGAGCTGTCGAGCGTCGCCGTCGCCAGCTCGCTGTATCCGGTGACGACCGTGATGCTCGCGGCGCTCGTGCTCGGCGAGCGCGTGCGGGGCGTGCAGCGGGCGGGCGTCGTCGTCGCGCTGGCAGGGGTCGTGATGATCGCCGCCGGCAGCTGAGCCTGTCAGCCTTGCGAAGGTGCCTTCGCTCGCCGCCGCCGTCGTCCAGATCGAGCCGCTGCAGCTCGCGCCCGCGCTCGCCTTCGGCGTCATGTACGTCGTGCGCGCGCGTCGCCTCGCCGCGCAGGACCGCCCCGTGGCGGCATGGCGCCAGGCGTGCTTCCTCGGCGGCATCGCGCTCATCGCGGTCACCCTCGTATCGCCGCTGGGGAGTGTCGCCGACGAGCTCTTCTGGGCGCACATGGCCGAGCACCTGCTGCTCGCCGACCTCGGCGCGCTGCTGCTCGTGCTCGGCCTCACGGGCCCGCTGCTGGCGCCGCTGCTGCGCACGACGGCGCTGGGCTGGATGCGCCACCTCGCGCATCCCGTGCCGGCCTTCGGGCTCTGGGCCGCGAACCTCTTCTTCTGGCACCTCGTCGGGCCGCACGAGGCCGCCGTCGAAGATCCGGTCGTGCACGCCGTGCAACACATGCTGTTCGTCGGCCTCGGGATCAACATGTGGATGGCGCTGCTCGGGCCGCTGCCCAAGCCGGCCTGGTTCGGCAACCTCGCCAAGCTCATCTACGTCGTCGCCGTGCGGCTGACCTCGACGGTGCTCGCCAACGTCTTCGTCTGGAGCGACGGCGCGTTCTTCGGGGTGTACGCCGAGGGCGAGCGCGCGCACGGCATCTCTCCCCACACCGACCAGGTCGTCGCCGGGTCGATCATGATGGTCGAGGGGTCGATCCTCACGATCTGCCTGTTCGCGTGGCTGTTTCTGCGCAGCGCGCGCGAGGGCCAGGAGCGCCAGGAGCTGCTCGACCTCGCCGCCGCGGGCGGCGTCGCGCTCGACGAGCGGCGCGCGGCGCGAGCCGTCTCGGCCGGCCGCGGCGGGGAGCTCAGACGCCGCATAGAGCAGGAGCGCACGCGGTAACTTCAAAGCATGTCCCTCATGAACAAGCTCACGACGAAGCTCGCCAGGTCCGAGAAGGGCAAGGAGCTCATCGACAAGGCGCAGGCGATGGCCAACGACCCGAAGAACCGGGAGAAGATCGAGGCGGCGCGCAAAAAGGCCGAGCAGGGCCTCGACGCTGCGAAGCAGAAGATCGCCGAGAAGCGCGGCGAAGGCGGCGCGGAACCTGCGACCCCCGAGATGACGCGCGATCCGGCCTCCGACGCAGCGGTCGACGCCGCCGCCGAGACGACGACGCCGCCGGCCTACGGCGGAGACGACGGGCCGAAGGCCGCCTAGGCAGCCTGCGAGCTCACAAGCTCGGCGCGCTCGGCGACGGCGACCACGCCCTCGCCGAAGCCGTGCAGCCATAGCGCGCCCGTGCGCGCCGCGGCGCAGTGCGTGGCGACGTCGTCGGGCGACAGCGCCGCGCTCATCGCAACAAGACCTTAGTGAACGCCGGCGCAACCCTGCCTCGCTAGGTTGGTTGGAACCTCGCGATGCGACGACTCCTCCCGCTCACGATCCTGCTCCTCCTCGCGCTCGCGCCCGCCGCGAGCGCCTCACGCACGCAGACGATGACCTTCGAGGGTCCGAAGGACTTCCTCGACCCGCGGATGCGCGCCGCCGCGCTCGAGGAGGTCGAATCGCTCGGCGTCCGCTCGCTGCGGGTCATCCTGTCGTGGTCGACCGTGGCGCCGGGCTCAGACCAGGCGCAGATGCCGGCGTTCGAGCCGACCGACCCCGCCGGCTACAAGTGGGGCCAGTACGAGCCGCTGCTCGCCGCCGCCAAGGAGCGCGGCTGGCCCGTGCTGCTGACGATCTCCGGCCCGGTGCCGAAGTGGGCGACCGCGGCCAGGCGCGACAACCTCACGCGCCCGAGCGCGAGCGCCTTCGCCGCCTTCGTGACAGCCGTCGGACGCAAGTTCGGCGACCAGATCGATACGTGGGCGATCTGGAACGAGCCCAACCAGCCGCAGTTCCTGCGCCCGCAGTTCGCGCGCGGCGGTCGCGCGGTCTCGCCCGGGATCTACCGCAAGCTCTACCAGGCCGGCGTGCGCGGCCTCGAGAAGTCCGGCCAGGGCGACGACACGATCCTCATCGGCGAGACGTCGCCGCGCGGCAACCGCCGCGTCGTCGCGCCGCTGCGGTTCCTGCGCGGGATGCTCTGCCTGAACTCGAGGTACAAGAAGCGCTCGAAGTGCGGTGCGCTGGACGCCGACGGCTACGCGCACCACGCCTACACGACGCGCCAGGGCCCGTATTTCCGGCCGGCCCAGAAGGACGACGTGACGATCGGCGTGCTGTCGCGCCTGACGAAGGCGCTGGACCGCGCGCGGTCGGCGGGCGCGCTGCGCAAGCGGCTGCCGCTGTACCTGACGGAGTTCGGCATCCAGTCCACGCCCGACACCCAGAGCGGCGTCTCGCTGGCAAAGCAGGTCGAGTACCGCGCTGCGTCGGAGCGCATCGCCTGGAGCAACCCGCGCGTCGTCGCGTTCTCGCAGTACCTCCTGCGCGACAGCGATCCGACGGGGCCCAAGCAGTACGGCGGCTTCGAGTCGGGCCTGCGCTTCGCCGACGGCAGAGCGAAGCCGTCGCTGCGCGCGTTCCGCCTGCCGCTCGCGGTCAAGCGGACCGGCCGCAAGGTCTCGATCTGGGGCCTCGTGCGTCCCGCGAACGGCCGCACGACCGCGACCGTCACGTATGCCAACAAGGGCTCGTCGCGCTTCAGGAAGCTGCGCACGGTGCGAACCGACTCGCGCGGCTACTTCACCTTCAGGGCGAACTGGCTCAAGGGCCGCCGCTGGAACATCACCTGGCGGAGCTTCTCGGGCGCGCCGGTCGGGTCCTACACCGGCCGGTAGGGCGGGTGAGCGGCGACCCGCAGGGGCCGGAAGCAACGCTCGCCGAGCAGTGGGACGCGCGCTATCGCAAGGCGCCGGACCTGTGGACGCACGAGCCCAACGCGCTGCTGGCGCAGTTCGCCGCCCCGCTGCAACCGGGGCGTGCGGTCGACGTCGGCGCCGGCGATGGGCGCAACGCGATCTGGCTTGCGACGCACGGCTGGGGCGTGACGGCGATCGACGTCTCCGCGGTGGCGCTCGAGCGCGCGTCGCAGCGCGCCGACGCGCGGGGCGCGCGGCTGGAGTGCGTGGTCGCCGACTGGCGCGACCACCCGCTCGGCGAGGCTTCGCTCGAGCTCGTGGTCGTGAGCTTCATGCACCCGCAGCAGGGCGACCGTGACGCGCTGTTCGGCCGCGCGGCGCGCGCGCTCGTCGCCGGCGGGCATCTGTTCACCGTCGGCGTCGCGCTGGCGGATCACGGCCGCCGCGGGCCGCCCGACGCCGACCGGCTCTACACGCCACAGCGCCTGCGCGACTCGCTGCACGGCCTCGACGTCGTGCGCTGCGAGGAGCACTCCTACGAGCAGCACGACAGTTCCGGGCGGCGGACGGTGACCGACGTTGTCGCGATCGCGCGGCGGCCGCGCGCTTCGTACTAGATGTCGAGCACGACGCGGTCGCGCTCGCCGCCGGCCTCGACCGCGAGCGCGACAGGCAGGTGCTCAGGTAGTCGCGGGAGACCGCGAAGAGCACGAGCGCGCCCTCGGGCACCCGCGCGCTGACGGAGCCTTCGCGCGGCAGGCAGTCCTCCGGTTCGAGAGCGCGCGGCCGGTAGGCGAACGGGTTGCCCGGCGGGAAGCTCGCGCGGCGCGCGGCGCGCGCCGGAGGCGTCGACGAGCGCGAGCTGCGACGACGGCGTCCTCGCGCGATCGCCGTCCGCGTTGCAGACGCGCAGGAACACGCCGAACCAGTCCTAGCCGTCCGGCGGGCGGCGACCCGAGACCAGCTTCTTGTCGGGCGAGATGTTCGGGTTCAGCCGGCGCGCGACGAGCGGGTCGTCGCGCAGGCCGGCGACGGCGACGGCGTCTGGCTCCTCCTCGGCCTCGTCGCGATCGACCCCCTCGCCGGCGGGCGGCACACCGCCGCCGTCGCCGAAGCACAGCCGGCGCAGCCGCTCGTCGGGTCGCCGCCGCGGATGCACGCGCCGCCGAGCCGGCTGATCGCCTGCGCGACGGCGCTGTAGGCGTCCAGCGCCAGTACCCGTACCTGCGCAGCGGTGCGCAGTGGGCGATCGTCGCGCTGGCGGCGATCCTGCTCGTGAGCACCGGTCGCCACGTGCCCGAGTGGATCACCGGCGCGATCGGGCTCGGGGTCATCGCGGCCGCGTTCGGATCCTCGCTGCGCCACAACCGCCGTTCGGCGGACGAGCCGGCGCCGGCCTGACCTGGCCGCGCACCTGCCGATGTCAGCGCGCTGACACTGCGGCGAGCCGACGATCGCGCGCGCGGTGATCAGCGGGGTACGCCAAGCGGTTCGGCGATCACATGCCGCGCACGACCACATCTCCCCGGCTCGAATCGCCCGCCGATCGCACTGCGCGGCGCTCGGCCGAGACCGAGCCGCCGGCGCGGGGGGCGGACGAGGCGTCGGACGGGGCACTGCGGCTGCGACGCATCGGCGAGAGATGCCTGTGGCTGCTCGTCGTCGGCGGGACGATCTACGCCGGCCTGTGGATCGCCAGCGAGCTGCGCCTCGTCGTCCTGCCCGTGCTGCTCGCGCTCGTCCTGGCGACGTTCTTCGCGCCGCCCGTCGCGTGGGCGCGGCGCCGCGGCGTGCCGCGCGCCGTGGCGGCGCTCGGCGCCCTTGTCGCGGCGCTCGCCGCCGCCTGTGCGATGGGCGCGATCATCTGGCGCGGCATCGCCGACCTCGACGAGCTCGACGTCAGCCTCGCGGGAGGGCTCGAGCGGATCGAGCGATGGCTCGCTGACGGCCCGCTCGGCCTCAGCGACTCGCAGATCAGCCTCGCGCTCGACCGTCTGCAGGACGCGATCGGCGATCAGCTCGGCGCGCTCAGCCAGACTGCCGTGGCCGGTGCGTTCGCCGTGCTCGAGGTCCTCGGCGGCGTATTGCTCGCGATCGTCCTGCTGTTCTTCTTCCTGAAGGACGGCGACCGCATCTTCGCCTGGCTGACCGGCCTCGCCCCGCGAAGGCGCCGGCAGGACGTGCACGAGCTCGGGCAGCGCGTGTGGAGCGCGCTCGGCGGCTTCCTGCGCGGGCAGACGGTCGTCGCCGCGTTCGACGCGACGTTCATCGCGCTCGCGCTCGTGCTGCTCGGCGTGCCGCTCGTGATGCCGCTCGCGCTGCTGACGTTCGTCGGCGCCTACATCCCGATCGTCGGCGCGACGCTCGCGGGGGCGGCCGCCGCGCTCGTGGCGCTCGTCGCCGAGGGGCCGGCGATCGCGCTGCTCGTGGTCGTCGCGATCGTGCTCGTCCAGCAGCTCGAGGGCAACGTGCTGCAGCCCATCGTCGTCGGGCGCGCCGTCGACGTCCATCCGGTGGCGGTGCTGCTCGGCGTCACCGCCGGGTTCGTGCTCGGCGGGATCATCGGCGCGATGGTTGCCGCGCCGATCCTCGCCGTCGGGGCCGCCGTCCTGCGCTACGCGCGCGAGGGCGACGAGGCCGGCGAGCGCGCGCCGGACGACGCGTCCGTAGGCGTGCCGCGATGAAGCTCTTCGGCGGCCACCGGGCCCGACTCGTCGAACGGCTCGCCCAGCGGGCCGGGCAAGGCGTCGGCGCTCGCGCCGAGCGCGATGCCCGCCGGCAGCGCGACCAGGATCAGCGCGACTCCGCGACGCCGCACATGACCGAGCACGTCGGACCCGAGGAAGGTTCGTCAGTCCTGCGAGGACGGGCCCGCGCGATCGCGGATGATCGCCGCGGCGCGTTCGGCGGCCTCCGAGTCGACCTGGAGCTCGTAGCGCTCGGCGAGCATGTGCGCCGTCGAGGCGAAGTCGCGCCGGCCACCGGTCGCGGCCTGATCGACGGCGCGGATGATCGCTCCGAAGGCGGCGCCGAGCCCGACGCTGTAGACGACGAGGGCGAGGAAGCCCTGCTCGACCGTGAAGAAGATCCCGAACAGCAGCGCGAAGATCAGGCCGATCATCGTGCCCCGTGCAGCACCGGCGAGGGCCGCCCTGCCGGTCGTCATCCGGCGCGCCACCTGCTCGACGTACCGCAGGCCGATGCCGACGATCGCGACGCGCCCGACTGGAAACCCGTGATCGGACAGCGTGTCGACGGCTCGCTGGGCGG
>DATMJM010000608.1:0-2083 GCA_035553935.1 Solirubrobacteraceae bacterium | reverse complement strand
CCACGCGTAGACCGCGAGCGCCGCGCTGCCGGCGAGGACGACCGCGAGCGCGACGTCGAACGGGACGTGACCGTAGGACAGCAGGGCCAGCTCGAGCGCCGCTGCGCCGCTACGAGCTGCTGTGGGTCGCGCCGGTCGGCGCGGTGGCCGCGGCGCTCGAGCTGGCCCTGCTGTCCTACGGTCACGTCCCGTTCGACGTCGCGCTCGCGGTCGTCCTCGCCGGCAGCGCGGCGCTCGCGGTCTACGCGTGGCGGCGCGACCCCGGACTGTCGGCGGCGCGATCGGCACCCGGGGGCGCGGCCTCGTGGCGCACGCTGCTCGTCGCGCTGTACCTCGCGGTGCTGATCACGATGGTCGCGCTGCTGCCGATGTTCCGCGCCGGCTTCGCGACGGTCATCGGCAACGGCTCGGACGCCCACCTCGCCGTCGGCACCGCGATGTTCCTGCAGGCGGAGCGCCCGGGAACGGTCGCCGTCGACCAGCCGGTCGACCAGGTGCCGCTCGTCTGGCGCTCCAAGCCGCCGATCTATCTCGTCTTCGGCGCCGTCGCTCGCATCGCGGGGATGGAGCCCTACGCGGTCATCGCGACGCTGTCCGCCGCCCTGCTGGCGCTCGCCGCGCTCGGCTTCTGGCTGCTCGCGCGCGAGCTGCTCGGCGCCGGCGCGTGGGGCGCCGCCGCCGTCATGGCGCTCATCGGCCTCAACCGCATGGCCCTGTTCACGACGATGCACCCCTACTTCAACCAGATCTGGGGCTTCATGGCGATGCCGTTCACGATCGTGCTCGCGTGGCACGTCATACGCCGCAGAACGGCCGGCGGGTGGGTCCTGCTCGGGGCGTTCCTCGCGGTGCTCGCGTTCGCCTACCCGCTCGCGCTGCCGATCCCGGTCATGTCGATGCTGGTCTTCTTCGCCTTCGACCGCAGGCGACGGGGGCTGCCGGTCCTGGCGCGGCCGCGCCTGCGCAGCCGGCGCGACCTGCTGTGGGTCGTCCCGCTCGGGCTGCTGCTGCTCTCCGTGCCGGTCAAGGGCGTCTTCGAGAAGGCCGGCTCGGTGCTGCACCTGCTCAACTACGGCGGCTCGCTCGCCAACTGGGGCGGCGACCTCCCCGGCTTCATCCCCGAGCGCTACTTCCTCGGCCTCGGCGACGCGGGCGGGACGGCGATCGCGCTCGCGCTGCTCGTGATCGGGCTCGCGCTCGGCTTGCGCAAGGCGGAGCGCGACGTCCGCTGGGGGCTCGGCGTCGTGCTCGTCTTCGGCCTCCTGGCGGCGCTGTTCTTCCGCCCGCGCGACTACGGCTGGTACTTCCACTTCAAGGCGCTGGCCTTCGTGGCGCCGATCGGGGTCGCGATCGCCGCTGCCGGGCTGTCGCGCTTCAAGATCGGGTGGGTCAGCGCGGCGGCGCTCATCGTGCTGATCGGCGCCGCGCGCACGAGCGCGGGCGACGAGATCGGCAAGACGTTCGACCAGCTGCCCAAGAGCCTGCTGGAGCTCAAGGCGGTCGACGCGCGGCTGCCGCCCGATGCCTCGCTGCGTCTCGACATGCCCGCGGACGGGCGCCAGCTGTGGGCGGGGATCATGCTCGGCGGCCAGCCGCTGTGCGCGCAGAAGCCGGTGATGGAGACGAGCTACCCGCACGTGCCGGTCTCGCGGGCGGCGGACTACGTGCTCGTCGACCGCGACTGGCGCAAGCCGTTCGACGCCGCCGGGCCGCCGCTCATGACGCTCGAGCGCTACCAGGTGTTTCGCCTGCGTCCGGGGCTGCCGGGCGGCGACCGCTGCTCGCGCCGGATGGTGCAGAACGTCGAGAGCCTGCAGTGACCGCGCCCGCGACGCGGTGGCTCGTCCTGGCGATCGCCTGCGTGGCGCTCGCCGCCGACCCGGCGCGCGCGCGCGCGCAGGAACCGGCGACCGCCTTTGCCGCCGACGCGACGCAGCCCGGCGTCATCAGCCTGCTGTTCTGGGGCGCGCGGGGCGGCGAGGTGCAGTACTTCGAGCGCGTCGGCGGCAGGCGCGAGCGGCTCGGCCGCGCGCGTGCCGCGGCCGGCGCGGTGACGACGCTGAAGGACGCGACGACCTGGTCC
>DATMJM010000607.1:0-7257 GCA_035553935.1 Solirubrobacteraceae bacterium | reverse complement strand
GTACGCGGTCAACCGCGTGCTGGACGACGGCTCGAGCGGCTGGCTCGCGGTCACCGCCGCCCCGTCGCTGACGATGCTCGTGCTGCTCGTCTGCGACCGCGACGCGCTGTGGGGCAACTATCCCCCGTCGGCGCCGGTGCGCGTGCTGCAGCGCGTCGCCGCCGTCGGCGTCCTCGCGCTGCCGGGGCTGCTCGCCTGGGCCGCGAGCTGAGCCGGCCGCCGGATCGGGCGCGTAGCCGCAGTGGCCGCCGCTCAGGCGCTGGCAGCAGCGACATTCGTGCAGCCGGGCAGCGTCACGGAGCCGTCGTCTGCGACGTATGCGGCCAGCCGCGCGTCGATCGCGTCGCGCAGGTCGTCGCGCTGGGCCGGCGTCAGCGCGCCGACGGCGCCCGCGAGGCTCGTCGAGATGTCGAGCTGGGTGTCCCACCAGTCGTCGAGGCTCTCGAAGCCGAACGTGACGGGGAGCCGCTCGATCGCGATCTCCGTGAAGCCGGCATCCTCCAGCAGCCCGCCGATCCGCTGCGGGTCGCGGAACGCGAACATGTTCGGTGCGTCGAGGTCGGGCTGCTCGATCGCGCCCATCGCGACGAGCTCGGCGGTCGGCGCCGATGCCCACGGGTTCTCCCAGGGGTCCGTCCAGGCGGCGAGCGCGAGCCGTCCGCCGGGGCGCAGCACGCGCCGGGTCTCCCGCAGCGCGGTGGCGGGGTCGGCGACCAACATGTAGCCCCAGCGGGCGAGCACGCCGTCGACGTCGGCGGTCGGCAGATCGATCCACTCGGCGTCGATCGTGCGGAACTCGGCGTTGGAGATCCCCAGCTCGGCCGCCCGTGCACGCGCGAGCTCGACCATCTCCTGCACCGCGTCGGAGCTGATCAGCGTGCCGCCGGGCGCGATCAGCTCGGCGGCGAGAAAGCCGGTGTCGCCCGGTCCGGCGGCGAGCTCGAGGACGCGGTGGCCGGGCTGCGGCTCGATCGCATCGACGAGCCAGTGCGAGACCGGCTCCGCCGCTGCCTGGATGACCGCCCGGTGCCTGCCCCACGCACCGGCCGCACGAGCCCAGCGCTCCAGGCTCGTGCGGCGGTAATCCGAAGGATCTAGATCAGGCGGAACCGGACGACCCCGAGCTTGCTGCCGCCCGCGTTGCCCGACGAGCCGGTCTTGTCGATCCCGACCGCCTGGATGCGGTACCTGCCCTTGGTGAGCCTGCGCTTGACCGTGTAGGTCCATTCGCCGGTCGAGCTGTCCTTGATCAGCCGCGCGGAGATCAGGATCGGCTTCTTGCAGCTCCTGCGCACGAAGCCCTTGCGCGGGTTGTACCAGTAGCAGCTCTTGCTGGACGTGAGCTTCTCGATCGTCAGCGCGATCCGGGCGACGCCGCTGGCGTCGCGCGAGAGCCCGCCGATGACGATCTTCGTCCGGGTGCGCTTCCTCGTCTTCTTGTTGACGGTGAACTGCCTGATGCGCTGGTTGTTCTTCGGCTTGACGATGGCGACCGTCGGCGGCGTGCCGTCGACGAGCTTCAGCGCGACCGACGCGGGGGCGCTGGAGGCGCCCTGGCGGTCGACGACGACGACCTGCGCCGACGCGTCACCCTCCTTCGGGAACGCGTGGCTGACCGTCGGGCCCTGCGTCGTCTGGGTCTTGCCGTCGCTGAAGGTCCACTGGTACAGGACGATCCCGCCGCCGTAGCTCGCCTCGCGATCGCTCGAGCCGCTCGCGTCGAACTCGATCGGCTGCGTGGCGCGCGGCGTCGCGGTCTTGACCGCGATCTTCGCGACCGGCGGCGCGTTGCTGAACTCGTCGCCGCCGAGATCGGTCGGCGGCGTGGAGCGATCCTCCCCGTCGATGTCGGTCGGCGACTCGCCCGGGACGACGCTGCCCTGGCCGATCGCGGGCGAGCCGGGCCGCAGGCGGAAGTTGCCGCCGCTTGGATCGGCGAAGATCGCCTTCGGGTCGCCGCTGGTCAGGTTGCGCGCCGACGTGTCCAGCGTGGCGCTGTTGTCGCCGATGCCGAGCACGCCCACCGCGCGGGTCACCGAGTTGTTGAGCGAGATCGAGTCGGTCATCGTCGCGGCGATGTTGCCGACGCCGTCGTTGAGGGCGTTGGCCCCCGCGGACGAGTCGAGGAAGACGCCCTTGCTGGCGCCCGCGGCGGTGACGTGGCGCAGGACGAGCGTGATGTCACCGGCCGCGCCGGGCAGCAGCGGAGCGCTCTGGGTGACGGCGCTGATCGCCGCGTCGCCGCCGCTGGCGAGCGTCGACTCGACCGTCAGGGACTTCGGGCCGCTGCTCTGCTCGGACTGGACGCGGATGGCGTTGGTGAGCGCGCCGCCGGTCGCGACGACCGAGCGCACGATCTTGTTCGTCTGCCCGGCCGAGATGAAGATCGCGTGGTCGTGGGCGCTGATCGCGACGGCATCGCTGAGCTCCAGCCCGGCGCTGCCGATCACGACGATCGCCGGACCGCCGGCCGCGGTCTGCACGACCGCGACCTTCGACACCTTGTTGACGTCGCCGGCGCCGGAGAACGTCAGGGTGCTGCTGACCAGGACGCCGGCGGCGCCGTTGATCGTGATGCCGGGCGCCGCGAACTCGGCGCCGGCGTAGATGCCCGGCGCCACGTTGAAGACGTCGCCGGAGACCGCGATCGCGGCTGCCTCCGCGAAACCGCCGCAGGCGGCGTCGCCGGGACCGCAGGCGCCGTCACCGGACTTGATGGTGTACGTCGCCGCGTTCGCTGCGGCGGGCGCGACGAGCAGCGCCAGCGTGGCAGCAGCGATGATCAGCGAACGACGACGGCCCAGGCGTGGCATTCATTCCTCCAAGAATCGGCGCAGAAGCTTCCCAGAGGCCGTTCTCGGCAACTCCGGGGAAAAGCTGTAGACCCTGGGCATCTTGTATCCCGCGAGTCGGACACGACAATAACCCCGTAGCTCCTCCTCCGTTGCGGTTTCTCCTCGCCGGAGGACGACCGTTGCCACCACGCGCTCGCCCCACTCCGGATCGGGGACGCCGTAGACGGCCGCCTCCGCGACGGCCGGGTGGCTCTCGAGCACCGCCTCGACCTCGGCCGGCGCGACGTTCTCGCCGCCCGTGATGATCGTGTCGCCGGCGCGCCCGGTCACGGTCAGGTTGCCGTCGGCGTCGATCGCGCCCTCGTCGCCGGTGTGCAGCCAGCCGTCCTCGTGCAGCGCGGCCGGCGCGACCGTCGGCCCGGCGACGAGGATCTCGCGGGCCGCGCCGATCCGCACCCGCGTGCAGAACAGCGGCGGTCCGCCGGTGGTGACCTGCGAGCAGGCCTCGGTCAGCCCGTAGGTGCTGACGGTGGGCACACCGGCCGCCGCCGCACGCTCGAGCAGGGAGCGTGGAACGGGCGCGCCGCCGACGAGCGCGGCGCGCAGCCGCGGCGGGTGGCGCAGGCCGGCGTCGAGCAGCCGCCCGAGCGTCGTCGGGACGACGGAGACGAGGGTCGCGCGGGTGGCGAGCTCGTCGGCGGCGGCCTGCGCGTCGAAGCGCTCGTGCAGGACGACGCTCGTCGCGTAGATCGTGCTGCGGACGAGGATCGAGAGGCCGCCCACGTGCGACAGCGGCAGCGCGCACAGCCACGCGTCGTCGCGCTCGACCCCGAGCGCGACGGCCGAGCCGAGCGCGCTCCACAGCCAGTTGCCGTAGGTCAGCTCGACCGGCCGTGGACCGCCGGTCGTGCCGGACGTGTGCACGACCGTCGCAGGCGCGTCGAGGTCGTGCGCACCGGTCAGCGGCACGCCCGTGTCGGCGAGACCCTCCAGCGGCTCGCAGATCACGGCGGCGCACCCACGCGTGCGCGCGCGGCGCTCGCCCGGCTTGAGGCGCAGGTCGAGCGGAACCGCCACGGCGCCGAGCAACAGGCAGCCGTGCAGCGTCTCGACGAACGCGCGCCGCGCCGGCAGCGCGATGCCGACGCGCTCGCCCGCGGTCACCCCGAGCGCGCCGAGCCGCTGTGCCGCGAGCGTCGCGGCCTCGTGCAGCTCGCCGTAGCGCAGCACGCCGTCCTCGGCGCGCAGCGCGATCGCCTCGGTACGGGTCCGTGCGGCGCGCTGCAGCCAGGACTCCACTTGCATGCACGGAAAGTAGCCTGCAGGCATGGCCATCGAGTGGACGCCGGACGGCGAGGGATACACCGACATCCGCTACGAGCGCAGCGGCGACGGGATCGCGAAGATCACGATCGACCGCCCGCACGTCCGCAACGCGTTCCGGCCGCAGACGATCGTCGAGATCTCCGACGCGCTGACGCGTGCGCGCGAGGACACCTCGGTCGGCGTCATCGTCCTCACCGGCGAGGGCGAGCTGGCCTTCTGCTCGGGCGGCGACCAGAACGTCCGCGGCGACACGGGCTACCTGACCGAGCCCGGCAAGGAAGGCGCGATCGGGCGCTTCCACGTGACCGACCTGCACATCCAGATCCGCCGTCTGCCCAAGCCGGTCGTCGCGATGATCGCGGGCTACGCGATCGGCGGCGGGCACGTCCTGCACCTCGTCTGCGACCTGTCGATCGCCGCCGACAACGCGCGCTTCGGCCAGGTCGGGCCGCGCGTCGGCTCGTTCGACGGCGGCTTCGGCGCGTCGCTGCTCGCGTCGCTGGTGGGGCCCAAGCGGGCCAAGGAGATGTGGTTTCTCTGCCGCCAGTACGACGCCGTGCAGGCCCTGGAGATGGGCCTCGTGAACAGCGTCGTCCCGCTGGACCGGCTCGAGGACGAGACCGTCGCCTGGTGTCGCGAGATGCTCGCGATGTCGCCGTTCGCGCTGCGCCTCGTCAAGGCCAGCTTCAATGCGAGCGAGGACGGCTTCAGCGGCATCCAGCAGCTCGCCCACGACGCGAACCTCCTCTTCTACGAGAACGCCGAGGCGCAGGAGGGCCGCGACGCCTACCGCGACAAGCGCCGGCCGGACTTCGCACGCTTCCCCAAGCGGCCGTAGGTCCGGGGATGACGACCGCCGCCTCCCTCCCCAGCGGGCTGCGCATCTGGCTCATGGCCGCGCGCATCCGCACGCTGCCGGCCGCCGTCGCGCCGGTGCTCGTCGGCACGTCGCTGGCGGTCGAGCGCGGGATCTTCCGTCCCGGCGCCTTCGTCGCCGCGCTGCTCGGGGCGATCTTCATCCAGGTGGGGACGAACCTCGCCAACGACTACTCCGACGCGCGCCGCGGCGCCGACGCGGAGGACCGCGTGGGGCCCGTGCGCGTGACGGCCGGCGGGCTCGTGCCGCCGCGCCAGGTGCTCCTCGCGACGTACGTCACGTTCGGGCTCGCCGTCGTCTGCGGGCTGTACCTCGTGCTCGTCGCCGGCATCGAGCTGCTGATCGTCGGCGTCGCGTCGATCGCCGCCGGCATTCTGTACACCGGCGGCCCCAAGCCGTACGGGTACGAGGGTCTCGGCGAGCTGTTCGTGTTCCTCTTCTTCGGCATCGTCGCGGTCGCGGGCTCGTCGTTCGCCCAGCTGGAGGCGTGGCCGTGGGAGGCCTTCGTGCTCGCGGTCCCCGTCGGGCTGCTCGCCGCGGCGATCCTCGTCGTCAACAACGTCCGCGACATGGATTCCGACAGGCGGGCCGGGAAGCGCACGCTCGCCGTCCGGCTCGGGCGCGAGCGCGGGCGCACGATCTACGCGCTGATGGTCTACGGCGCCTACCTCCTCGCGCCGCTGCCGTGGCTGCTCGGCGCCCTGTCGCCGTGGCTCGCGCTGCCGTGGCTGACGCTGCCGTTCGCCGTCGCGCTCGTGCGCACGGTGCGCGAGCACGCCGACGGCCCGACGCTGAACGACATGCTCGCCAAGACCGGGATGCTCCAGCTTGCGTTCTGCCTGCTGCTCGGCGCCGGCGTGCTGGCGAGCTGACGCGGGAGGACAGGATGCGCGTCGGCATCGAGCAACGCACGCTGCACTTCCGCACGCCGCTGCCGACGTCGTACGGCGAGCTCGCCGAGCGCACGATCTTCGAGCTGGAGATCGAGGACGACGACGGGCTGGCCGGGCGCGGCGAGGCGGCGCCGCTCGCGCCCTACGACGGCGTCACCGACAGCCGTACGCGCGTCGCGCTGGAGGCCTACCGCCCGATCCTCGCCGCCGGCGACGGTCTGCAGGGCGCCGAGCTGCTGGACGCCTGCCGCACCGCCGACGACCTCCCCCAGGCGCTCGCCGCCGTCGACATGGCGCTGTGGGACCGTGCCGGCCGCCGCGCCGGGCGGCCCGTCGCCGAGCTGCTCAGCGAGCCGGTGCTCGAGGCGGTGCCCGTCAGCGCGACGATCGGCGCGCTGGATCGCGAGGGCGCCGCGGCGAGCGCCGCGGCCGCGCGAGACGCCGGCTTTCGCTGCGTGAAGCTCAAGGTGGGCACCGGCGATGACGCCGGCCGCGTCGCCGCCGTGCGGGCCGCGCTCGGCCCGGCCGCGCAGCTGCGCCTGGACGCCAACGGCGCGTGGGAGGTCGACGAGGCGGTGGCCGCGATCGAGGCGCTGTCGGCGGCCGGCCTGGAGCTCGTCGAGGAGCCGGTCCACGGCCTCGCCCCGCTGCGCGCGGTGCGCGAGCGTGTGGCGGTGCGGATCGCGATGGACGAGACCGCGGCCGCGCCCGGCGCGCTCGCCTCGGGCGCCGCCGACGCGGTCTGCCTGAAGCTCGGGCGCTGCGGCGGCATCTCGGCGCTGCTGGCGTCCGCGGCGCTCGTGCGCGCATCGGGCGCCGAGGCCTACGTGGCCTCGACCTTCGACGGGCCGCTCGGGATCGCGGCCGCCGTGCACGCCGCCGCCGCGCTGCGGATCGGCGCCGCGTGCGGCCTCGCGACGCTCGACCTGTTCGAGGATGCGGGCGCGCACGGCCTCGACGTCCGCGCGGGCACGATCGCGCTACCGCGCGGGGCGGGGCTGCTGTGACGGCGTTCGCGCTGCGGATCGCGGGCTCGATCCTGCGGAGCGCAGCCACCCGGCACCGCTACGGCGACCACCCGCGCCAGGTCGCCGACCTGCACCGGCCGCGCGGCCCCGGCCCGCACCCGGTCGTGGTCGTGTTCCATGGCGGCTACTGGCAGCCGCCCTACACGAAGCTCATCATGCGCCCGCTGTGCGGCGACCTCGCGCGGCGCGGCTTCGCGGCGCTCAACGTCGAGTACCGCCGCCTCGGACGCGAGGGCGGCGGCTGGCCGCAGACCTTCGACGACGTGGCGGCGGCAATCGACCATCTCGCCGATCTCGCGATGCGTGATGCGGACCTCGACCTCGAGCGCGTGACGATG
>DATMJM010000606.1:0-2357 GCA_035553935.1 Solirubrobacteraceae bacterium | reverse complement strand
GCCGGCGGCCTTCCCACCCGCTCATCGCGACCTCCGCGCATCCGCGGCGCTCGCCCGGCCCGACGCGGCGCAGGTCGTCGCCGACGAGGTGCTGGCCGCCGCGGATGCGCGGAGGTCGCGATGAGCGGGTGGGAAGGCCGCCGGCTGCACTTCGTCGGCATCGGCGGGGCGGGGATGAGCGGCCTCGCGGTGATCGCGCAGGCGCTCGGCGCCACCGTGACCGGATCGGACCGCGTCGACACGCCGTATCTGGCGCACGTGCGCGCGGCGGGCATCGAGCCGGTGGTGGGATATGCCGCCGCCAACGTCCCGGCGGGCGACGACGTGCAGATCGTGTTCTCGACGGCCACGCCGGCCGACAACCCCGAGCGGGCGGCGGGGCGCGAGCGCGGCCTGCGCGAGATCCACCGCGGCGCGCTGCTCGGCGCGCTGAGCCGCCTGCGGCGCACGATCGCGATCGCCGGCACGCACGGCAAGACGACGACGGCGTCGATGGCCGCTCACGCGCTGCTCTCGCTCGGCTGGGAGCCGACCTTCGTCATCGGCGGCGAGCTGCGCCTGCCGGGCGAGGGCGCGACGGCGACCAACGCGGCCTTCGGCGCGGGCGAGTGGCTCGTCGTCGAGGCCGACGAGTCGGATCGCTCGTTCCTCGAGCTGTCGCCCGAGATCGCGGTCGTCACGAACATCGAGCTCGACCACCACACGACCTACGCGTCGCGCGCCGACCTCGAGCAGGCGTTCGGCGAGTTCCTCTCCAACGGCCTGCGGCGCGTCGTCGCCGACGTGCCGGACGCCGAGGCATTCCTCGATCGCGTGGGGATCGTCGAGGCGGCGTTCGCGGGGGCGTCCGACATCGAGCTGAGCGCGGAGGGGTCGCGCTTCGCCTGGGCCGGGCAGACGGTGACGCTGGCGGTGCCCGGTGCGCACAACGTCGCCAACGCCGCGGCGGCGCTGACGGCGTGCGTGATCGCGGGCGCGCCGCGTACGCAGCTCGCCGGTGCGCTGGCGGGCTTCCGCGGGGCAGGTCGGCGCTTCGAGCGCCTCGGCGAGACGCACGCCGGCGCCCTCGTCGTCGACGACTACGCCCACCACCCGACCGAGCTGAGCGCGACCATCGCCGCCGCCCGCACGCTGGGCCGCCGGCGGGTGGTCGCCGTCTTCCAGCCGCACCTCTTCTCGCGCACGCAGCTGCTCGCGCGCGAGTTCGGCGCCGCGCTCGCGCAGGCCGACGCCGCCGTCGTGCTCGACGTCTACCCTGCGCGCGAACGCGCGGAGGCCTTTCCCGGCGTGACCGGCCTGCTGGTCGCCGAGCACGCCGCCGACGCGGCCCGCGGCCGCGCCGTCGCCTGGGCGCGCGACTTCGACGGCGCCGAGCGGCTGCTGCTTGGGTGGCTGCGCCCGGGCGACGTGTGCCTCGTGCTCGGCGCGGGCGACGTCGACGCGCTGGGGCGGCGCCTCGTGGCACCGCGGCGAAGATCAGGAAGATCAGGGACCGGATCGGGCTGTTCCCCCTGATGTCGGGCCGGGATGAGCGCAGCCGGATCGTCGCGCGCTCGCTTCCGAGGTCACGCTGATCAGCGCCGGCACGGCGCGGGCCGTCGGGGCGAAGCGCTGACGCTCACCACTGCAGACCGACGAGGACCGGCTCCGGCACGAGCCGGACGCCGAAGGCCTCGTGCACCGCGTCGGCGATCTCGCGGGCGCGCGCCACGAGCTCGCGTGCGGTCCCGCTCCCGCGGTTGGTCAGCGCGAGCGTGTGCTTTGAGGAGATCGCGATGCCGCGCGGATCGCCGTGGCCGCGCGCGAAGCCGGCGCGCTCGATGAGCCAGGCCGCCGACGTCTTCACCAGCCGCTCCTCGACCGGCCAGGCCGGCGGCCGGACGCCGGCGCCGAGGCGGTCGGCGGCGCGCGCGGCGAACGCGTCGAATTCGCGCGCGCGGAGGATCGGGTTCGTGAAGAACGAACCGGCGCTGAAGGTGTCCGGATCGCCGGAGTCGAGCACCATGCCCTTGGCGCGCCGCAGGGCGAGCACCGCGTCGCGCACCTCACCCAGCGGCGCGCGCTCGCCCTCGTCGATCCCCAGCCGCGCCGCCAGCTCGGCGTAGCGGATCGGCTCCGACAGCGGCGTGACCTCGAGCGCGAAGCGCACGCGCAGGACGAGCCAGCGCCCGGGGTCGCGCTTGAACACGCTCGAGCGGTAGCCGAAGAGGCACGCCTCGGTGTCGAGCTCGTGCACCTCGCCGGTCAGCCGGTCGAGCGCGCGCCGCTGGGTGAGGTGCGCGACGCGGTGCTCGCCCTGCGGCGCGCCAAGGGCATGGTGCTCGACTCCGGCGATCCGGACACCTTCAGCGCCGGTT
>DATMJM010000605.1:0-4495 GCA_035553935.1 Solirubrobacteraceae bacterium | reverse complement strand
GCGACGCCGCTCTGCGCGCCGAGCGCGTCGGAGGTGAACTCGAAGACGGTGCGCGTGTAGTAGTCCAGCCCGCGCACGAGCGTGGGGTCGATCTCGTACGCCAGCGCGGCGCGCTCGAGCAGCTCGCGGACGGCGGCGAAGTGGTCGGCGTCATCGCTGTCGAGATGGTCGAGCAGCCGCGGGGCGCCGGCCATCACATCGCGCGTGCCCGGATCGTCGGAGTCGAACGCCCGCAGCGGGTTGAGGTCGATGCGCCCCTTGACGTCGTCGGAGAGGCGGTCCGCGTTGGCGCGCAGGTACGCCTGCAGCTCGTCGCGATAGGCGTGGCGCGCCGCGGGCGTGCCGAGGCTGGAGACGCGCAGGCGCAGCCGGCCGACCTCGAGCTCCGCGAGCAGCGTCGCGAGCAGCACGATCAGCTCGGCGTCGACGGCCGGGTCGTCGCTGCCGATCGCCTCGGCGCCGACCTGCCAGAACTGGCGAAAGCGTCCCTGCTGGGGCTTCTCGGAGCGAAAGAAGCTCGACAGGTACCAGAGCTTCACGGGCTGGGGCTGCTTGTGCATGCCATGCTCGACGTATGCGCGGCAGATCGGCGCCGTCCCCTCGGGCCGCAGCGTCACCGAGCGTCCGCCGCCGTCGTCGAAGGTGTACATCTCCTTCTGCACGATGTCGGTCGACGCGCCGACGCCGCGGGCGAAGACCTCGGTCTGCTCGAACGTCGGCGTCTCGATGCGCCGGTAGCCGGCGCCCTCCAGGATCTTGCGCGCGGTTGCCTCGAGGGCCGCGCGCGCGTCGGCGTCCGGCGGCAGCACGTCGTACGTGCCGCGCGGGACCTGCAGCCGCTGGCTCACCAGGCCGGCTGGCTGAGGAACGGGTTCGTCGCCCGCTCGCGGCCGAGCGTCGTGATGCCCATGTGCCCCGGATGCACGACGGTCTCGTCGTCGAAGCGCTCCAGGAGCGTCGCGATCGAGCGCATGAGCGTCGGACCGTCGCCGCCGGGCAGGTCGATCCGCCCGACCGATCCCTGGAAGAGGACGTCGCCGGAGAACAGCGCGGCCTCGTCGCGCACCGCGTACGTCACGTGGCCGGGGCTGTGGCCGGGCGTGAAGACGACGTCGAGCGTCAGGCCCGCCAGCTCGAGCGTCTCGCCGCCGGCGACGGTGTGCTCGGGATCCCAGGACTCGTAGGGGCCGAAGCCGGGCCACGGGACGAACGCCATGACGTCCTGCAGGACCGGCACCTCGAGCTGCGGGCAGTAGACGGGCGCCCCGGTGGCGCGGGCGACCGGGGCGACGGCGCCGACGTGGTCGAAGTGGGTGTGGGTCAGCAGGATCGCCTCGAGCTCCACGCCGGCCTCCTCGATGGCCTGCAGCAGGCGCGGCGCCTCCTCGCCCGGGTCGACGAGCACCGCCCGGTCGCCACCCTGCGGCCGCACGAGAAAGCAGTTCTCCTGCACCATCCCGACGGTGAACATCGCGACGTCGAGCGCCATGCCAGCTAGCGGTCCCTCGGCGGCTTGGACGCCTTCGCGGCCTCCTGCTTGACGCGACGGCGGTAGATGAACTGGTCGGTGTAGTAGCCCAGCGGGATGTAGAAGAGAAAGACGAACGCCGTCAGCGAGACGGCCTGGCCCGGCGGCGTCCCGAACGCGAAGACGAGCAGCACCCCGAAGACGACGGCTGCGAGGGCGGCGCGCTTGGCCGCGCCGTTCCACGACGGCTCGCGCATCATCCGCTCGCGGCGGCGCTGGGCGGCAAGCTCGCGCTCGGACGCCTTGCGCTCGGCGGGCGTCGGCGGGCGGCCGGTCCGTCCACGCGCCTCGATCTTGCCCGCGGCGTTGCCGCGGTGCTTGCTGCGCCGCTTCTTCTTCGTCTGGGCCATGGTGCTACGAGCTTAGAGCGTCCTCGAGGACGCGGCGGTTGCGCAGCGCGAGGTCGGCGGGAAAGCCGGCGAGCGCCGCCGCCGGGGCCAGTCCGACGAGCTCGCAGCCGGCGACCGGCGCGTGGCGCGCGACCGCCTCGACGACCTGCGCGAGTGGCACGGCGAGATGGTCCTCGACGTTCGTCGAAACCTGCGCGACGCCCGCCCGCGCCGCGAGCTCGACGCCGATCGCGCGCACTCCCGGCAGCCCCTCGCCACCGCCCTCGCGGATCAGCGCGGCGATCATCCGCGCGTCCTCCACGGTGGCCGGCGAGGCGAGCTCGACGTTGAAGGCCACGAGCGGCGGGCGCGCGCCGACGAGCACCGCGCCCCACCGCGGGTCGATCTGCGCGGGGCCGAAGTCCGGCGCCAGATCGCCCGCGGCGACGCGATCGGTCAGCGCGCTCAGCCCGCCGCGGCGGATGTGCGCGCGCGTGCGCCCGCCGGCGAGGACCCCGTACAGGAAGACCGGCAGCCCGGCGCGGCCGAGCTCCTCGCCCGCGACGAGCGCAGCGGCACAGGCCGCGCCGCGCGCCGCCTCGTCGACGAACACGACCGGCGCGACGTCCAGCGCACCCACGTGCGGATGGCTGCCGCGCTCCTCGCGCAGGTCGATGCGCGCGCGACACGCGCCCGCGCCGGCCACGAGCGCGCCGACGAGGTCGTCGGTGGTGCCCGCGAGCGTGTAGACCGTGCGGTGGTGGTCGGGGTCGGAGTGGACGTCCAGCAGGCGCGCCGCGCCCGACCCGAAGGCGGCGCCGATCGCCTCGATCGCGGCCGCGTCGCGACCCTCTGACACGTTGGGGATCGACAGCAGGATCCCGCGCTCGCTAGGCATCGAGCAGCCAGCGCCCGCCGTCGAGCACTTGCGTCTCGCCGATCCAGAGGCTCGGCTCGAAGACGACGACGTCGAGGTGCACCGGCACCGTCACAGTTCCGCCGATGCCGGCGCTCGCGCCGAACGCGACGTGGACGGTGCCGAGGATCTTCTCGTCCTCGAGGATGTTGCCGGTCACCGTCGCGCGGTCGTTGGTCCCCACGCCGAGCTCGGCGAGGTTGCGGCCGAGCGGCCCGTGGGCGTCGAGCAGCGCGAGGAAGCGCCCGGCCGCGTCGCCGGCGCCGGCGGCGCCGGCGACGCGGCCGTCGCGCACGCTCAGCACGACGGGCTCGGCGGTCATCCCGACGCCGGCGAGGTCGGACGTCGCGATCGTGCCCTCGCCGCCGGCCGGGGACGTGAAGCCCTCGCCGCACGGCAGGTTGCCGAACGCGCCCGGCGCGCTGAGATCGCCCTCGTCGGAGATCCCCGGGCGCCCGCGCAGATCCAGGCGCAGGTCGGTCCCGTGCGCGCAGGTGATGCGGGCCTCGGCGGCCGCGTCGAGCAGCCGCGCCACCGCGCGGCAGCGCTGCGCCAGCGCGTCGAAGTCCGTGCTCATCAGGCGGGCGAGCATGTCCGCCGTGACGCCCGGCATCGTCGCGCCGCGGTGGCCGGCCTCGCACGCGCGCTTGCGCGCGCTCGTGTGCGACAGCGACGGCAGGCACGGCGCGACGAAGACGTCTGCCGCGGCGAGCGCGGCGGCGACCGGCGCTGGCGGCTCCGTGCCGCGGCTGGCATCCGGCGGCAGGATCGCCAGCACCGGGTCGGCGCCGGCGACGCGCGCTGCGGCGAGCAGCGCCTCGCCGATGTCCGTGCTGACGGGATCGGCCACGACCAGCACCGTCTCCCCCGCCCGCACGCGCAGGCAACGCTCGATCACGGTGGCGACGGCCTGCTCGAGCTCGCTCACGATGGCCGGCAGGCTACCGCCACGCCTCGGACGTCCGTCCAGGCGCGGGCGTCGCGGCCAACCTGGGGCGACGCCGCCCGTTAGAGCCGAACATGTCCGATCGCAGAGGAGACACCATGAAGAAGCTCGCCGTTGCGGCGTCCCTGGCCGCGCTGGCGGTCGCCGTTCCCGCCCAGGCCAGCAAGCCGGCTGATCCAGGCAGCAAGGGCAAGGAGAGGTCCGCTGCCGCGAAGTCGAAGTCCAACGGCAAGGGCCGCTGTGCCACGCGCAGCGTGGGCTACGTCGCCCACGGCGACTACGTGTCCGGCGAGCTGACGCAGACGCTGGGCGCCGACACCGCCGAGGTCGCGAGCGACGATCGCTGGAGCGGCACGATCGTTCTCGACGTCAAGCGCACGAGCAAGCACGGCCGTGCCGACAAGGGCACGACGAAGACCTACGCCGTGGCCGACGCGAAGGTCCGCCTGGCCGACCGCGACGCGGACGGCGCGCCGGACACGCCCGTGGCGGGCGACCGCGCCCGGGTCCAGGGCAAGATCACGCGCGTGCACCGCAAGTGCGACGCCGGCGAGTTCGCCGCGCAGCTGAAGATCCGCAGCGTCAAGTTCCACGCTCCGCAGTCGGCTGAGACGCCGGCTCCGAACCCCGCTCCCGCCTCGTAGCGGCGGCAGCGGCGGCGCGCGCGCCCCGGCCCTCAGGCCGGGGCGGCGTCGCGCGGCACCGTCAGCCGGCGATGACCGTAACCTTGACGCGCCCCTCGCCCTTGATCTTCGTGAGCTGCGCGCCCGCGGTCA
>DATMJM010000604.1:0-5164 GCA_035553935.1 Solirubrobacteraceae bacterium | reverse complement strand
GTGCGTGGAGACGACGAAGTCCGGCTTGCCGTCGGGCACGTTGGTGCGCGACGTCCGCAGGCAGCGCTCACCGGTCGTGACGACCGGGAAGGCGCCGCCGCTGCGGCACGTGCCGACGTCGCCGATCGGCATCTGCGAATGGCCGAAGTTCTCGAAGGGGTGCTGCTGGCCGCTGGCGAACGGGTCGTCGACCTGCGCGCCGATGTTCTTCAAGATCATGAGCGCCGTCGAGAGGTTCGTCGCCGGGTCGGACCCGGCGATGTCCTCGCCGCGGTAGACGTACGTGCGCCCCGCGCCCCGGCATGTCGCGGTTCCGGCGTTCCGCGCGCAGTGCGAGTCGGGGTGCGCCGTGGCGCCGTTCTCGGGGAACTGGTTGGCACCGATGACGATGTCGCCGGTGCCGTCGCCGGTGAAGTCGCCGATCCGGACGGCCGGCGGGATCTGCGCGTTCGTGGGGCATGGCCCTACGCCCGAGTTGCCGGCGCACGGCGGCAGGCCGCGCGGGTTCGTCGCGGTGCGCCCGAAGCCGCCACGCACGTCCGCGGCGCCGGGGTTCTCGGCCTGGCGGGCGGCGATCAGCGCCCGGTCCGCGGCCGGCATGTCGATCTTCTTGAGGATCGCGAGCGTCTTGCCGTCGAGGACGTACACGCGGCCGACGTCGACGACGCCCTCGACGTCGACGCCGCCGGCGCCGACGAGGATCTCGTGCACGCCGTCCGGCGGCCCGACCGTCGCGCTGGCGCAGGTCGGCCCCGGCTGGCCCGGGACCTGGGCGGGCGCGCTGGCGCAGCTTCCGAGGTCGGTGAGGCGGGCGAGGAAGTTGTCGCCGCCGGCGTTGCTGCCGGCGCCGCCGGGATCGCCGGCGTTCGTCTGGCGCAGGAGCTGGCCCGTCGCGCCGCTGAAGAGGAAGATGACGCCCGCGTTGCCCTGGGCGCTGCCGTTGTGCTGGAGCACGACGAAGTCGTCCTTGCCGTCGCCGTCGGAGTCGTTGAGCGAGATGCTCTGATTGCCGAAGCCGGCGTTGGCAGTCGGGATCGGCCCGTCGATGCGCTGGACCTGATAGCCGGGCGGAAGCTCCGCGAGCGCCGGAGCGGCGGTCATCCCGGCGAGCAACAAGATGCCGCCGACGAGCATCGCGACCGACCGAGCAACGGACCTAGACACAGCGCACCCCTTCCCGAAATGACCCCGGAACCCACCGGCGTCCCACCGCCGGCTAGGGGAACCTAACCTATAGCCGAAGATCGGGTAGGAAAATTTCATCGCGTCCGGATAGCCTGCGCACATGAGGGTCTTCGGGGGACTGCTCGCGCTGCGGCGGCGGCGCGTCGATGCCATCGCGGCAGCCGGACTCATCGCGCTCGCAGCGCTCGCCGCCGCGCCGCCCGCCGGCGCACCGGCCGGGCAGTCCTCGCAGGCGACGCCGCAACCCGTGCCCCAGGTCGGCGCGGGCCTGTACCACTCCTGCGCGCTCGTCGACAGCGGCGTCACGCCCCTGCCCGCGAGCTTCCCCGTCCGCTGCTGGGGCTTCAGCGGCAACGGCCAGGTCGGTTACGGCAACACGACCGTGATCGGCGACGATGAGACGCCTGCCGCTGCCGGTCCGGTCGACCTCGGAGCCGGGCGCACGGCGACGGCGCTCGCGGTCGGCGACTACCACACCTGCGCCGTGCTCGACGATGGCACGGTGCGCTGCTGGGGCTATGGCAACGAGGGCCAGCTCGGGTACGCCAGCAGAAACCACGTCGGCGACAACGAGCACCCGAGCGAGCTCGGGCCGGTGAACATCGGCGTGGGGCGCACGGCGACGGCGATCACGGCCGGGGGCAACCACACCTGCGCGTTGCGCGACGACGGCACCGTGCTCTGCTGGGGCCTGGGCGAGTACGGGCAGCTCGGCAACGGCGGCACCGCCTCGATCGGCGACAACGAGCAGCCGGGCGACCGCACGGTCGACCTCGGCGGGCAGCCCGCGATCGCGGTCACCGCCGGCGCATTCCACAGCTGCGCGCTGCTTGCCGACGGCAGCGTGCGCTGCTGGGGACTGGGCGGCAACGGCCAGCTCGGCTACGGCGCCACGAGCGCCGTCATCGATCCCGCGACGCGGGCCGATCCCGTCGATCTCGGTGGGCAGGCCAAGGCCATCACCGCGGGCGCGAGCCACACCTGCGCCGTGCTGACGGACGGCGCCGTGCGCTGCTGGGGCCTCAACGACCTCGGGCAGCTCGGCTACGCCAGCACGATCTCGATCGGCGACAACGAGGCCCCCAGCGCGGCCGGGCCGGTCGACCTCGGCGCCGGCCGCACGGCGATCGCGATCAGCGCCGGCGGCGAGCACACCTGCGTCGTGCTCGACGACGGCACGGTGCGCTGCTGGGGCTCGGCGCTGTACGGACAGCTCGGCTACGGCAACCTCGACAACATCGGCGACAACGAGGCTCCGGCCTCCACCGGTCCCGTCGAGCTCGGCGAAGGCGAGACGGCCAAGGGTGTCGCCGCCGGGATCTACCACACGTGCGTCCGGCTCGCCGACGGCGGCGTGCGCTGCTGGGGCAACGGCGCCGACGGCCGGCTCGGGTTGTGCGCGATCGACGACGTGGGCGACGACGAGCCGGCGGGTTCGGTCATGCCGGTCGATCTCGGCGCGGGTGGCGCGGCCTGTCCCGTGCCTCCTCCTCCGGCGCCGCCGCCGCCCCCACCGCCGCCGCCGCCTGCCGCGCCGGTCGCGGCGCCGCCGCCTCCGCCGCCGGCCGCGGCCGTCACCCCACCCTCGGGCAACGCGGAGGCGCTGCGAGCCGAGCGCATCAGGGCCCGCGGGCTGCGCGAGTGCCGCGCCGCCGCAGGCCGCAACCAGCGCAGCGGGCGCAACCGCGCGCTGCGGCTGTATCCCCGTGGCTCGCGCCTGCGGGCCTCTGTCCTGCGCCGCGTCGCGCGCACCGCGGCGCGCGAGCGCGCCCGCTGCCTGAGCCGGTTCGCGCGCATCCCGGGCCGCGTCACGACGCTGGCCGCGCGGGCCGGCGCGCGCGGCAGGATCGTCCTCAGCTTCCGGGCGCCCGGCTCCGACGGAACCAGGCCGCCCGCGGCGCGCGGCTACGTCGTCCGGCAGTCGCTGCGGCCGATCCGCACCGCACGAGACTTCCGTCGCGCTGCCGCGCTGTGCCGAGGCACGTGCAGCTTCGACGTGGCGAGCGTCGGGGCCAGCATCCGGCTCGTTGTCACGCAGCTGCGCAGCAACAGGAGGTACTACTACGCGGTCGCCGCCCGCGACAACGTCTCGCGCAGGACGGGTCCGCGCTCCAAGACGGTTTCCGCGCGGGCGCGGTAGGCGCCGAGCCCGCCGCGCGCTCGAGCATGAGCACTCCTCGAGGCAGCGCCGCAGCGCTGTACGTCGCGCTCGGCGACTCCATCTCGATCGACGACTATGCAGGCGGGCCGGGGCGCGGGGGCGCGAGCCTGCTCGCACGCAACCGCGACGAGGACTTTCCGCAGTGGCGCGGCCGCGACCTCGCGGCGACGCGCCCCGAGCTCGGCTTCGTGCTGCTGGCCGCCGACGGCGCGACCACAGGTTCGCTGCTTGACGTCCAGCTTCCGCGGCTGGAGTCCTCGGGTGCACTGCCCCGCGTCGTGACGCTCACGATCGGCGGCAACGACGTGCTCGCCGCATACGGGCAGACGGGACGGGCGCTGGAGATCGCGCGCCTCGTCAGCACTCGCGTCGGCGAGGCGCTCGAGCGCGTGCGCGCGCTCATGGCGCCCGCAGACCCGATCCTCGTCGGCACCGTGTACGACCCCAGCGACGGCACCGGCGAGGCCTGGCGCGTCGGGCTTGCGCCGTGGCCCGACGTGGTCGACGTGATCGCCGAGCTCAACGGCGCGCTGCGCGCCGTGGCCGGCCGGCACGGCGCGGTCGTTGCCGACATCCACGGGCGCTTCCTCGGTCACGGCCTGCGCGCCGGCAATCCTGCTCAACCCGACGCGCGGCCGCGCGATCGCGCCCTGTGGTACTGCCACATCATCGAACCCAACGCGTGGGGTGCCGATGCCGTGCGCGCTGAGTTGTGGACCGCGTTGTACGGCGAGCGCTAGCAGGCCATGCGCGGGTCGCGGCTACGCCGCGACCCGCTCGCGTCGGCGCACGGCCGCGAAGCCGAGGAGCGCGAGCCCGGCGACCGCAGCCGCGATGCCGCCGTAGCGCAGGAGGTCCTTCGTGCCGTCCGACAGCCGCGGCGGGTCGCTGACGGCGATCACCGCCTGTGCGAGGTCCTGCTTCTGCGTCGCGGGCGTGCCCGCGCGGGTGTCGGTCCAGACGGCGAGCGACGAGCGGTCGTCGGAGATCAGCGCGAGCCGGCTGCCGAGGTCCGGCAGGCCCTCCTTGCGGCCGAACCCGATCGTCGAGTCGAACGCCTGGCTGGAGAGGCGCAGCGCCGGGGTGAAGCTCGCGCCGTGGTCGAAGGAGGACTGCAGCGACACCTGGTTCATGATGTTGCGGCGGTCCGCACGGCGGTCGTAGTACAGGACGTCGAGCCGGCCGTCGGGCGCGACCGCGAGCTTGGGCAGGTACTGCGCAGTGCCGTCGCGCCGGCGGGTGTCGTTGACGCGGATCGGCCCCTTCCACTCCGAGCTGCCGGGCTCGTTGGTCCAAAGCATGACGTCGGCGTCACCGAAGCGGGTGTCCTGATAGGCGGCGTACAGGCGGCCGTCATCGTCGATCGCGAGGCTCGGAGCCGGAGCGAGGAACACGACGAAGCGGTGCATCGGGCCGATCTGGTCGTCCACGAGCGACTCCTCCCAGCCCGTCCGGCCGTCGCGGGAACGCGCCAGCACGAGCGAGTACTTGCCCTCGTAGGGGGGGCCGCCGCGGCCGTTGTGGCCGGCCTCGTAGTTGAGCCGGTCGTCGCCGAGGTCCTGGTAGAGGACGTAGAGCGTCCCGTCGCGGCTCACGAGCGGGGCGGGGGTGACCACTCGGCCACGGGCGGGGCTGCTGAGCGGGACCGGCTCGGACCACGTCTCACCGGCGTCGTCGGAGCGCGCGGCGACGATCCGGCTGCCGGGCTCGGTGAACTTCAGGACGCCGACCTCGTTGCCCTGCAGCCAGGTGAGGAAGACGCGCTCGGCATTGCGCGGGTCGGGTGCCAGCCGGACCTGGAAGGTCAGCTCGCCGACC
>DATMJM010000603.1:0-3723 GCA_035553935.1 Solirubrobacteraceae bacterium | reverse complement strand
AGCGCCTTGCCGAGGTAGGGCACGATCGCCGTCCAGGCACCGGTCGCGGCAAGGATCGCCGCCCATTGCGCCTCACGCGGTCGCGCGGCGAAAGCGGCTGACGCATCCGAGCTCATGTGGCGCCGGCCACCTATCGCGTGCGGACGCGGACCGTCGCCGAGCGCGGCCCGCGCACGTTCGAGACGTTGTCGCGTGCCGCCACCGCGTAGTAGTACGTCGTGCGCGGGCGCAGCTCCGTGATCGTGAGGACCATTCTGCCGCCGACGTCGGCGGGCGCGAACCGGCAGGAGCCGCGGCACAGCGCGGGCGCCCGCGCGAAATCGCGCGCGGTGCGCGTCGGCCGCCGCGACTGGCGGATGAGGTACGCGCGGGCGGCGGGCGGCTTGCGCCCGTCGGTGCCCGGCGCGTCGAACGTCAGCTCCACGCGCGTCCGCGACAACGCACGCGCGCGCACGCGGGTGACGCGGCCCGGCCTGCGGGCGTGGCGCAGCAGGCACGCCCTGCGAGCGCGGCTGCGCAGCGCCTTGCGCGTTCGCGCGGCAGCCCGCCGGCAGCTGCGCAGCTTGCGCGCCCGCTCGGCCTGCCGGGCCAGCGGATCAGCCTGCTGGACGGCCGCCGGCGCCGGCGGTGGTGGTGGTGGCGGCGGCGGCGGCGGCGCTACGGCGCCACCGCCACCGAGCGGCGGCGGCGGCGGCGGCGGTGGAGGCGGAGGCGGAGCGACCGCGGCGACGCAGCCCGCACCGGTCTGTCCCAGGTCGACGGGCCCGACGGCGCCCGGGACCTCGTCGTCGCCGATCGTCGCCTCGTTGCAGTAGCCGAGGCGACCGGTGGACCCGAGGCCCCAGCAGCGCACTCTCATGTCGTCCAGCACGGCGCAGTTGTGGCGCTCGCCGGTGGCGATCGCGAGCGCCGTCCGTCCCGCGCCCAGGTCGACCGGGCCGGCGGACGCGGGCGGCTCGTCGTCTCCGATGTGGCTCAGGCCCGGATAGCCGAGCTGGGAGAAGCTGTTGTCGCCCCAGCAGCGCACGCTGCCGTTATCGAGGATCGCGCACGTGTGAGCCCGGCCGGCGCTGACGGACCTCGCGCCGGCCGCCGACCCGATGTCGACGGCGACCGTCGGATGTTCGTTGTCGCCGACGTGCGCCGTGTTGCCGTAGCCGAGCTGTCCGTTGCCACCGAAGCCCCAGCAGCGGACCTCCTTGGTGTCCAGCACCGCGCAGGTGTGCAGGTCGCCGGCGCTGATCGCCGTGGCTGTCCGCCCCGGGCCGAAATCGACGGGATCGACCGAGCCCGGCGACTCGTTGTCCCCGATGCCGGGGTTCTCGCCCGGCGGGACGTAACCGAGGCCGAGCTGGCCATAGGCGGCAAAGCCCCAGCAGCGCACGCCGCCGGTGTCGAGCAGCGCGCAGCTGTGGCTCCCGCCGACGGTGATCGAGACGGCGTTGTCCCCGCCGAGATCGACGGGCGCCATCGAGGCGGGAGCCTCGTCGTCGCCGACGTCCTCGATGTCGTTGTAGCCGAGCTGGCCGGCGCGCCCGTAGCCCCAGCAGCGCACCGCACCGCCCTCGAGCACGGCGCAGGTGTGCGCCTCGCCGGCGCTGATCGCGATGGCGGGCCCGCCGAGGCTGACCGGCCCTGCGGAGGCGGGGGGCTCGTTGTCGCCGATGTCCTGCGTGCTCACGTAGCCGAGCCGCCCGTTGCCGCCGAATCCCCAGCAGCGCACGGTCCCGTCGTCGAGCAGGGCGCACGTGTGGTTGCCGCCCGCTGAGACGGCCTGGATCGTGCGGCCCGCGCCGATTTCGATCGGCCCGACCGAGCCGGGCGTCTCGTCGTCGCCGATGGAGGTCAGGTTGCCGTAGCCGAGCCGGCCGTTGCCGCCGAAGCCCCAGCAGCGCGCCGCGGGCCCGAGCACGACACAGCTGTGGAAGTCACCCGCGGCGATCGTGCCGGCGAGCGGCGACGACGGCTGCGCGGCCTGCCCCGCGAGCGCGCCGCCGGGCAGCGCGACGGCGACGGCCGCGACGAGTACGAGCATCCACGGCCAGAGCGCTTTCACCCGGGGCAGGCTACATGTCATGGCGCCTAGAGCTACCCGGTCCTGAGCTGTTCGTCCCGCGCGCCGCGGGCAGACGATGCGCGCGCGACGGCGGCTCGTTTGGTGGTCGGCCCGCACGCTGAGCTACGCGATCGTCGCGCGCCGCTCGCCGACGAGCCGCGCCCCGAGCGCCGGCAGCCGGCCGGCGGCGATCAGGCGCTCCTCGACGTCGCGCAGCCCGGTCTCCAGGTTCCAGCGGTGCAGGTACGGCCCCGGCACCGGCGCGCCGAGCGCGAAGCACGGCAGCAGCGCCTCGACGATCACCGGCAGCCGATGAACGTGCTGTCGCATCGCCCCGATGAGGCTGTCGGGGTCATGCTGATCGTCCCTGCCGAGCGCGCGCCGCTGGTTCAGCCACCACGCCGCTGCGCGCTCGTCCAGCCGCGCGACGTCGAACTCGTCGATCACGAGCGCGCCGCCCGGGAGCACGAGTGAGGCGAGGTGCGCGCACGACTCCCCGAGCGGCTCGACGTGGTGCAGCGAGACGACGGCGACGGCGGCGTCGAACGTGCCGCGCGCCTCGAGCAGCGTCGCTCGCTCGACACCGCTGCCGTCCGCGGCGGAGGGATCGATCGCGCACACGTCGTAGCCGGCGTCGCGCAGCTCGGCGGCGAGCTCGCCGCCGCCGGCGCCGATCTCGAGTACGCGGGCGGGCGCGGGCGGCAGGGCGCCGCGGACGAACGCGAGGACGTCGACGGCGACGGCTGCCATTGAGCCGTCATTGTCGGGCATCGCGCAAGGCGACGTGCGGCGCGGGTGCCGCACCTCAGCCGCGCGCGAGGCGCGAGACCGCCGCCGTCAGCTCCGCCGTCATCTCCTCGCGCCGGTCCTCATCTGTGGCTCCGGCGATCATGCAGTGGCGCACGTGGTCCTCGAGGACACCGACCGCGACCTTGTCGATCGCTGCCTTGACAGCGGAGATCTGCTGCAGGACGTCGATGCAGTAGCGGTCCTCGTCGAGCATCTTCGCGATGCCCCGCACCTGCCCTTCGATGCGGCGCAGGCGCTTGGTGAGCTGGTCCTTCTGCGGCGTGTAGCCGCGGGTCGCGGCGGCTGGCTCGGTCACGCCTCCGAAATGTACTCCCCCGGAGTATTTGACACGAGCGCGCGATGCTTGCTACTGTGGCGCCCCGGCTATACCCCTTGGGGGTATTCTGAGGCTGAGGAGGAGACATGGAAGCCGCAACCGTCACGCACGAGCACGAGCACCACCATCACGAGATGCCGTCCTCGGGTGCGGCGCTGACACGGCTTGCGCTGAGCGCCACGCTGCACTGCCTCACGGGCTGCGCGATCGGCGAGGTGCTCGGCATGGTCATCGGCACCGCGCTGGGCTTCTCCGTGCACGGCACCATCGCGCTCGCGGTCAGCCTGGCGTTCCTGTTCGGCTACGGGCTCACGAGCCTGCCGCTGCTGCGCGCGGGACTGCCGCTCGCGTCGGTGATCCCGATCGCGCTCGCGGCGGACACACTGAGCATCGCCACGATGGAGATCGTCGACAACGCGATCATGCTGGCGGTCCCCGGCGCCATGGAATCCGGCGTCGGCAGCCTCCTGTTCTGGGGCAGCCTGTCCTTCGCCCTCGCCATCGCAGGCGTCGTCGCCGTGCCCGTCAACCGCTGGCTGAT
>DATMJM010000602.1:0-4779 GCA_035553935.1 Solirubrobacteraceae bacterium | reverse complement strand
GGCCGGGCGAGGAGATCCTCGGCCGCGGCACGATCCCCGAGACCGACGTCTACTCGACGGCCTGCGCGATCCAGAACCTGTGGCTCGCGGCGCGCGCGGAGGGGCGAGCGCGGCGCTCGCGCTCGCGGCGTTCTCGATGTCGATCGCGTCCTGCACGCGCGGCTCGCCGAAGACTGACGCGAAGCCGCCCGCCAGCAGGCCTGCGAGCGCGCCGACGACGAGGCCCCTGCGGACGAGGGTCCAGACCATGCGTCCTCCGGCTACGGGCTAGTGACAGGGCACGCCGAGCATGTGACGCCCGTCGTGCATGAGCTCGTGGAGGAACGAGCCGGTCTGGGAGAGGACGCCCTGGTCGTACTGCACGAGGTAGATCGCGAGCACGAGCAGCACGCCCACAAGCAGCGCCGGGAGAAGCTGACGAAGCGGAAACGGCTGGACGTTGGCTGCTGGATCCATAGGCGGTTCCTCCTGGGGATGGTGCGTCCCTCGTGGAAGGTGCCGCGACGGCCGAGTTCCTGACTCGCGGGGCCCTGCGGCCCCGTCACAGTGGCGCAACCGTCCCGGACTCGCACCGGGTTCCTCGCGCCGTCGCGCTGACGGGTGGACCCTAGCGCGCGCGGCGGCCGGGCGCCATCCCGCCGCAGGCGACCCGCTCCGCCCGCGGCGCGCGATCCTCGACTACCGTGTCGGCGACGCATGAGCGACGCGACGCGCTTGCAGCGGCCGGTGACGCCGCCCGGCCACGACCCTTCCCGCGCGGCGCAGCGCGCGGCCGACCCGCGCGGCTGGCGCTACGACCACGACGCGCTGGAGACGGTCCACCGCGTCATCGCCGAGCGCCGCGACATCCGCCGCTTCCGGCCCGACCCGGTGCCCGACGCCGTGCTCGAGCGCGTGCTCGCCGCCGCGCACCGCGCGCCGTCGGTCGGGCTCATGCAACCGTGGCGGCTGATCGTCGTCCGCGACGTGGCGCCGCGCGTGGCCATCCGCGACGTCGCCGCGCGCGAGCGCCTGCGCCAGGCCGGCCGCTTCGACGAGCGCGCGCGCCAGTTCCTCGACCAGAAGATCGAGGGGATCGTCGAGGCGCCGGTCGGCGTCTGCGTGTGCTGCCACCACGGGCGGCCGGGCGAGGAGATCCTCGGCCGCGGCACGATCCCCGAGACCGACGTCTACTCGACGGCCTGCGCGATCCAGAACCTGTGGCTCGCGGCGCGCGCGGAGGGGCTCGGCGTCGGCTGGGTGAGCTTCTACCGGCTCGCCGACCTGCGGGCGATCCTCGGCATCCCGGCGCGCGTGGACCCGATCGCGTACCTCTGCGTCGGGTGGCCCGACGAGCGCCCGGTGCGGCCCGGCCTGGAGTCCAGCGGCTGGGCGTCGCGGCTGCCGCTGGAGCGCGTCGTGATGGCCGAGCGCTGGCGCGACGAGCCGGGCCTCGGCGACGACGACCCGGCCCGCGACGATGTCGCCGACGCGCCCCGCGAGCCCGACCGCGCCGCCGCGATCGCCGCGCGCGACCGCTCCGACCGGCTCGTCAAGCCGGGCGGCAGCCTCGGCGCGCTCGAGGCGCTCGTCGAACGCTGGGCGGCGACGAGTGGCGCTCCGCCGCCGCCGAGGATCCGCGCGGGGGTGCTCGTCTGCGCCGCCGACCACGGCCATACCGCCCACGGCACGAGCCTCTTCGGCAGCCGCGTGTCCGCGCAGGTGGCGGCCGCCGCGGCGCGCGGCGAGACGGCGGTCGGCGTGCTCGCGCGCGACGGCGGCCACCGGCTGCTCGTCGCCGACGTCGGCCTGCGCGGGCCGACGCCGGAGGGCGTCGATGGCCGCAAGGTCGCCGGTGGCAGCGCCGACATGACCGCCGGCGCCGGGCTGACGGCGGACCAGCTCGACACCGCGCTGGACACGGGCCGCGAGCTCGCCGCGCAGCTCGCCGGCGACGGCGTCGACTGCGCCGTGCTCGGCGAGATCGGGATCGGCAACACGGCGACCGCCGCGGCGCTCGCGTCGCTGCTGACCGGCGCCCCTGCGAGCGACACCGTCGGCCGCGGCACGGGCATCGACGCCGCGGGCCTGGCGCGAAAGCGGGCGGCCGTCGAAGCGACCGTCGCGCTGCACGCGGCCGCGGCGACCCCGGCCGAGATGCTCGCCGCGACGGGCGGGATCGAGCTCGCGGCGCTCGCCGGCGCGGTCCTCGAGGCGTGGGCGCGCCGCCTGCCGGTCGTGCTCGACGGCTACGCGACGGCGGTCGCCGCGCTGGCCGCCGCACGCATGCAGCCGGCCGCCGGCACCGGCCTCTTCGCGAGCCATCTGTCGGCCGAGCCCGGCCACCGCCTCGTCCTCACGGAGCTCGGCCTCGAGCCGCTGCTCGACCTGCGCATGCGCCTCGGCGAGGCGTCCGGCGCGCTCCTCGCGCTGCCGCTCATCGAGCGCGCCGGCCTGCTGCACGCGCAGATGGCGACGTTCGCCGAAGCGCGCGTCGACGACCTCGACGGCTGAGATGAGCGTCCTCGACGAGGCCCGCGCCGCGGTCGGGCTGCTGACGATAGTGCCTGTCGGGCGCCGCGAGCTGCGCGCGGGGAGCGCGGACGGCGCGGCGCTGTGGTTCCCGCTCGTCGGGGCGCTGGTTGGCGTGCTGGCGGCCGCCGCCTACGGGCTGGGCGAGGCGCTGCTCGGCAGCGCATACGGCGCGGCGTTCGCGCTGACGCTGTCGGCGATCGTCACCGGCGGCCTGCACCACGACGGTCTCGCCGACACGGCGGACGGCCTCGGCGTCCGCGGCGACCGCGCGCGACGGCTCGACGTCATGCGCGACCCGGGGATCGGCGCCTTCGGCGCGCTCGCGCTCGTCGGTTTCTTCCTGCTGGCGACGGCCGCGCTCGCGCGCCTGTCGCCGCCCGAGGCGGCAGGCGCGCTGGTCGCCGGCCACGCGCTGAGCCGCTGGGCGTCGCTCGCGCAGCTCACGTTCGTCGCGCCGGCGCGCGCGGACGGCCTCGGCGCGTCGTTCTCCGCCCAGCGCGCGGCCTTCGTCATCGGCTCCGTCGCGGCGCTGGCGATCGCGCTCGTCGCCGGCGGCGTGTTCGCGGGCCTCTGTGCCGTCGCCGGCGCCGCGGTCGCCGCCGCCGCGATGGCGCTGCTCGCGAGCCGGGCGGTGGGCGGCCGTACCGGCGACACGCTCGGCGCCGCGGTGCTCGTGACGGAGCTCGTCGTCTACTCCGTGCTCGCCGCGTACCTCGTGACCTGACGCGGCGCGCGGGTAGCTGCGCCGCTAGCTCGACGCAAGCGAGCAGTTGTACGCCACCGTTCACTCGGTGGGGCTGGCCGCACCACGAGTCTCGTGCCAGCCACCTGTTCGCCCCACGGCGCCGGCGAGAGAGTGCCGCGGCCATGACGAGCACGCTCCACCTTCTTCGCAGCACCAGCCGATCCTCTGGCTGCAGGACCCCGTCGCGACGAGCGCGCGGCGCACCGGCGGCAAGGCCGCGGCGCTCGCGGCACTCGCGGGCCGCCTGCCGATCCCCGCGGGCTTCGTCGTCGTCGGCGACTTCGACCCGACCTCGCTCGAGCTCGCCTACGCGGCGCTCGACGACCGTTCCGCCTCGCCGCGCCGAGCGGGCCGCTCCCGGTGCTCGTCCAGCTGCTCGTTCTCGCCGACGCGGCCGCCGTCGTCTTCAGCGTCAACCCCCGTCGCGCCACACGCCGGCGAGGTCCTCGTCAACGCCGCCTTCGGCCTCGGCGAGAGCATCGTCGGCGGCACCGTGCGGCGCGACGACTTCGCGCTGCACCGCACGTCGCTGGCCGTCACCCGGCGCACGATCGCCGACAAGCGCCGCATGACCGTCCGCGCGGCCGGCGGCAGCCGTGAGGTCGACGTGCCGGTGCCGCTGCGCCGGGTGCCCTCGATCACGGACGAGCAGGCGCGCGCCGCCGCGAGTACGCGATGATCGAGAAGGCGATTGGTCATGGCTTCACGTACGGCGTGCGCCCCTACGACGCGCCGATCGAACGCGTCGAGATCCGCAAGATCAACGGCTACCAGTACCAGGCGATGGTCCCGACGATCGAGGTCGACGGCGGTGCGGGCACCGTCCGCATCGCCTGACAAGGCGGTCCTCGCCGCGGTGGCGCTGAGCGGAACGCTGCTCCCGCTCAACTCCACGATGGTCACCGTCGCCCTGCCCGACATCGCGTCGGACAGCCCGACGGCCACCGCGCCGCCGGCTTCGGCCTGCTCGGGTCGGCCGTCGGCGCCGCCGCCGCCGTCGGACCCGCGCTCGGCGGCGTCCTCGTCGGCACGCTCGGATGGCGCGCGATCTTCCTCGTCAACGTGCCCGTCGTCGCGACGGCGATCGTGCTGTCGCTGCGCGCCCTTCCCGCCACGGCTGGGCCGGCCGCCACCCGGGACGGCGACAGCCGCCCGCGCTGGGACTGGGCGCAGCCGCTGCGCGTCCCCGTCTTCGGCGCCGCGACGGCGGCCGTCGGCCTCAGCAACCTCGCGATGTACGGGACGCTGCTGGCGGTGCCGGTGGTGCTCGCCGGCCGTCCGGGGTGGTCGGCGGCGGACGCCGGGCTGGCGCTGGCGATGCTGTCCCTCGCGATGATCGCCGTCGCGCCGTTCGGCGGGCGCCTCGCGGACCGCCGCGGGCACCGGCTGCCGGCCGCCGGCGGGCTCGCGCTGCTGACCGTCTGCGGCGCGATGCTCGCGACGATGGGCGCCGCGCCGTCCCCTGCGGGCCTGGGCACCGCGCTGCCGCTCGGCGGCATCGGCCTGGGGCTCGCCAACGC
>DATMJM010000601.1:0-2403 GCA_035553935.1 Solirubrobacteraceae bacterium | reverse complement strand
CCTGCTGACCCCGCGCGAGGCCGACGTGCTGGAGCTGCTCCAAGAGGGGCTGACCAACGCGCAGATAGCGCACACCCTGTCGATCGGCGTCGAGACCGTGCGCACGCACGCGCGCAACATCTACCGCAAGCTCGGCGTGGCATCGCGGCGCGACCTGGCCACGCTGGCCCGCAACGGAGAACGCCGCGGCGCCTCCGAGCCCGGCTCGGCCTAGGCCTGGCGGGCGCCCGCGGGAGCGCCGCTCACCAGGCCGCGGTGCACGAGCAGCTCGGCCAGCTGCACGGCGTTGAGCGCCGCGCCCTTGCGGAGGTTGTCCCCCACGATGAAGAGGTTGAGCGCGCGCTCGTGTGAAGGGTCGCGGCGGATGCGCCCCACCAGCACCTCGTCGCGCCCGGCCGCCTCGATGGCCAGCGGGTAGATGCCGTCGGCGGGGTCGTCGAGCACGCTGAGGCCCGGCGCCGCCGACAGCAGCTCGCGGCACTCGTCCGGCGACAGCGGCTCGCGCGTCTGCACGTTCACGGACTCGGAGTGCCCGACGTACACAGGCACGCGCGTGCAGGTGGCCGAAACCCCGATGGAAGGGTCGCCGAGGATCTTGCGCGTCTCGTTGACGAGCTTGTGCTCCTCGTCGGTGTAGTCGTCGCCCTCGGGGAAGCTGCCTGCCTGCGGGAGCACGTTGAAGGCGATCCGGTGCGGGTACACGCCGCGGTTCTCGGCCGGCTGCTCGTGCAGCAGCGCGTGCGTCTGGTCGCGCAGCTCGTCGCTGGCCTTCTGGCCGGTTCCGGACACCGACTGCATGGTGGTGATGACCAGCCGCTCGATGCCCGCGGCGTCGAGGATGGGCTTGAGCGCCACCACCATCTGCATGGTGGAGCAGTTGGGGTTGGCGACGATGCCCTTGTGGCGGTCCAGGTCGTCGGGATTGACCTCGCTCACCACCAGCGGCACGTCGTCCTCCATGCGCCAGCGCGAGGAGTTGTCCACCACCACGGCGCCCGCCTCGGCGAAGCGCGGCGCCCACTCGCCGCTGGTGCCGCCGCCGGCGGAGAACAGCGCGATGTCGAAGCCCTGGATGGTCTGGTCGTCGAGCGGCTGCACCGTCATGCCGCGCAGCTCGCGGCCGGCCGAGCGCTGTGATGCGAACGGCACGATCTCGTGGGCGGCGAACCCGCGCTGCTCGAGGATGTCGAGCATCACGGTGCCCACGGCGCCCGTGGCTCCCACGACGGCGACGCGCATCAGGCGTCCTCTCCGAACGGGTCCTCGCGCTGCACCTCGTCCGCGTCGAGGCCGAATGCCGTGTGCAGGCTGCGAACGGCCTGCGGGACGTCGGCCTCCGCCACGACGCAGGAGATCTTGATGGGGGAAGTGGAGATCATCTCGATGTTGACCCCGGCCTCGCCGAGGACGCTGAACGCCTTTGCAGCCACGCCGGGGTGGCTCTTCATGCCCGCGCCGACGAGCGAGACCTTGCCCATGTTCGCGTCGCTGGCCACGCCGCCGATGCCGAACTCGCCCTTGAGCGTATCGAGCGCCTCGACCGCGGCCGTGAGGTCGTCGCGCGGCACCGTGAACGACATGTCCGCGCGGTGTCCATCGGACATCGGCTCGTTCTGGATGATCATGTCGACGTTCACGTTGGCGTCGGCCAGCACGGTGAGAACGCGGCCGGCCACGCCGGGATGGTCGGGCAGCCCGGTGAGCGTGATGCGGGCCTCGTCCGTCGAGTGGGTGACGGCGGTGACGAGCGGGCGCTCCATCGTTTCCTCTTCCATCACGACGAAGGTACCGATTCCACCGTCGAAGCTTGATCTGCAGTGGATCCTGACCCCATGGTTGCGGGCGTACTCGACTGACCGCAGCTGCAGGACGCCGGCGCCCGACGCGGCCATCTCGAGCATCTCCTCGAATGAGACGACGGGGAGTTTGCGGGCGCCCGGCACGATGCGCGGATCGGCGCTGAAGACGCCGGCGACGTCCGTGTAGATCTCGCACACGTCGGCGCCGAGCGCGGCCGCCAGGGCCACTGCCGTGGTGTCGGAGCCGCCGCGCCCCAGCGTGGTGACGTCATAGGCGGTTGACACGCCCTGGAAGCCCGCCACCAGCACCACCTTGCCGGCGTCGAGCGCGGAGCGGATGCGGTCGGCCCTGACCTCCACGATCTTGGCCTTGGTGTGCGAGGTGTCGGTGACGATGCCGGCCTGCGAGCCGGTGAGCGAGATGGCCTCATGGCCGAGGTCGTTGATGACCATCGCCGCCAGGGCGCACGAGATGCGCTCGCCGGTGGAGAGCAGCATGTCCATCTCGCGCGGGTGTGGTCGCTCGGAGACCTCGAGCGCCATCTGGACGAGCTGGTCGGTGGTCTTGCCGCGCGCCGAGAGCACGGCCACGACGTTGTTGCCG
>DATMJM010000600.1:0-2098 GCA_035553935.1 Solirubrobacteraceae bacterium | reverse complement strand
ACCGCGGCCGCGAAGTGCTTGAGTGACAACGTTTCTCTTCGCGTCGAAGAGTGCTTTCCGTAGCCCGCTGGCGCAGCGCTCCCTGCAGGCGAGAGGGCAGTCACGCCCGTTTACGGCTAACGCACCCCTGGCACTACGGCTGCCGCCGGATAATGCGACGATCACGTAATGGTCGAGGAGGAGGTTGTGCCTGTCCTGCGCGTCACCGATGCCAAGGTGGCTGTGGCGTGGTATGGGCGGTTGGGGTTCGTCTTGCAGTTTGAGCACCGTTTCGGCCCCGGGATGCCAGCATTCGTTGAGGTCGCGCGAGGGCATGCGAAGCTGTTTCTCTCCGAGCACATCGGAGATGCGTCACTCGACACGTTGGTTTACATACGGCTGCCGGACGTCGATGCGCTCGCCGCCGAGTTCGGCGTCGGTATCACGGAGGCACCTTGGGCACGGGAGATCGAGTTGCGCGACCCAGACGCCAACCGACTTCGCATCGGAACTCCGACTCGTTGAGCACCGCGCCGCCGTCGGCTAGGGCACGGGATACAGGGCATAAATCCCTCCTGGCACTACGGCTGCGGGGTGCGCGACCGCCGCTTCAGTCAGAAGCAGCAGCGCCGGCCGCCGACAGCAGCGGCGTCCCAGCTGTCGTTCCAAGCGGACTTCATCCGCGGGTCCTGCGAGTTCAGCGCGCTCCGGCCGGCGGAGGGATCGCAAGCTGCCGGCAGATCGCGCGGGCGGTGCCTGACGGGATCTCGCGGTGCCGAGGGACCGGTGTGCGCAGATCGCTGGGGCGGGTTGTGCCAGATGGTGTGATATTTGCGGCCTCCCGCAGGACCTCGCAGCCGTGAGCGGCGAGGTGGCGCTCCAGCTCGCGGCGCTTCAAGCCGCGGCGACGTCGATCGTGAGCTGGTCGACGTGTCCGAGGCCGATCGGCGGCTCGCGGCCCTCGTCGCGGTAAGAAGCGATCATCTCCCGCGCCGCGTCCAGCAGCATCGCGCGGGCCTCCTCGACCGTGCGTCCGCACGTGACGACGGCCGCTTGACATGGGAGGAACCTTTTCGCGCATACGGCCGCTCTCGTCGGGGGTGGCGCTTCCGCACGCCGTCCCTGGGGAGCACCCGGGCAACGGCAGCTGAGTTGCCCGCTTGACCTGAGAAGCAGGCTGAAACGCGCCCGCCGGCTTCATGCGAGAATCAAGGCCGTGGCGGAGACGAGGGGAGCGGCGACCTTCCGAACATCTGCGGCGGCCTACGATCGGCATATCGGTCGCTACGGGCCGGCGCTGGCCCGGGCGCTGATCGCGGCAACGAACGTGTCCGCGGGCCAGCGAGCGCTCGATGTCGGCTGCGGCCCGGGGGCGCTCACGGCGGTGCTCTGCGAGCTGCTCGGCGCCGACCGTGTCAACGCCATCGATCCCTCGGAGCCCTTCGCCGAGGCCTGCGCACGGCGCCTGCCCGGCGCCGACGTGCGCGCGGGCAGCGCGGAGGCGCTTCCGTTCCCCGACCACTCGTTCGACGCGACCCTGGCCCAGCTGGTCGTCAACTTCATGAGCGATCCACGGGCGGGTGTGGGCGAGATGCGACGGGTGACGCGACCCGGCGGCGCCGTGGCCGCGGCGGTGTGGGACTACGCAGGCGAGATGACGCTCCTGCGTCGCTTCTGGGACGCGGCGGTGAGCCTCGACCCGGATGCGCGCGATCGTGACGAGGGCCGCTCGATGCCGTATTGCACTCCCGAGGAGTTGGAGGGGCTGTGGCGCGATGCAGGTCTTCATGAACCCCGGGTTTCAGCGCTGGTGGTCGACGCAGACTACGGCGGCTTCGACGATCTGTGGCAGTCGCTCGAGCACGGCTCGGGCCCTTCGACCGCCTACGCCCAGTCCTTGCCGCACGAGCACCGCGCCCGACTGCGGGACGAGCTTCGCCGCGGTCTCGGCGTCGGCGATGATCCATTCCGTCTGACCGGCCGCGCATGGGCAGTGGTCGGCACGGTGCCCTGAGTCCATCGCGAAGGGTCTCGGCGATCGGCTGCGCCGGCCTATTCCGAAGCCGCGGTACTCGACCAGCTCGCCAGCATCGACGCGATGGGTCCTCGTCGACCAGGC
>DATMJM010000599.1:0-5918 GCA_035553935.1 Solirubrobacteraceae bacterium | reverse complement strand
GCGCGCCGTCGAGGGCATCGCCTGCGAGTGCGCGGACCTTCGACCGCAGTGCTGCGCCGCCGAGCGGGTTGGCGGGGCAGCCGCGCGGCGCCGCGATCCGCGCGGCGGCGCGACCGTCGAACTGCAGCAACGCCTCGTCGGGGGCGAATGCGGGATCCGTGCGAACCGCGACCCGCGCGCCGAGGGCGGCTGCCTCCTCGTCGACCGTTGCGAACGCATCGACGCCCGGCGCGCCGTGCAACAGCGCATATGCGGTCAGGTAGGGGATCGAGAACTTCGCCTCGAGGCCGTCGCGGACGGCGTCGAGGGCGGCGGCCTGGCGCGAGACCGGATGCACCGTGACCACGGTCCGCGCGCTGTCCGCGGGCGGCGCGCCGGCCGCGAGCGCCGCCTCGATCGGCGCGTGCGTCTGCAGGCAGCACGGGTGCGCCTTGATCCAGTTGTCCTCGATCGCGCCGCTCGCATCGAGCAGCGCGTCAGCCGTCGCGGCGCCGGGCGGCACGCCGAACGCCTGCGCGAAGCCGGCCTGATCGCCGGCCACGGCGCGTGGATCGGCGCGGGCGCCCGCCGCCGCGAGGCGCGCGGCGTGCACTCCGGCGGCCGCCGCCTGGCCGACCTGCAGCGCCTTGCCATCCGACCCGAACGCGGCGCGCAGGCCGCTCGCCCGCAGCAGCGCCAGCGCGATCGCGGTCGCGCGCGCCTCGCGGCCGAGCCCCAGCAGGCACCCGGCGGCGACGGCCGCGCCCGCGCTGCCGCAGACCGCCGTCGGATGCCAGCCGCCGTCGTAGAGCGCCGGATGGCAGGCGCGGGCGAGCGCGCCCATCGCCTCGAAGCCAGCGGCGTACGCGCGCAGAGCCGCGCCGGTGCTCGCGCCGAGCTGCGCGCCGAGCACGAGCGCCGCGGGCGCCGTCGGCGCACTGAGGTGCGCGAGGCCCGGCGCGTACGTGTCGTCGAAGTCCAGCACGTGGCCGGCGGCGCCCGCCGCGGCAACGCGCTCGAGCAGCCCGTCGCCCGCGGCGCGCGCCGCTACGGCGGCCGGCTCTCGTGCGCCGCGGGCCGCGCACGCCAGCCAGTCCAGCAGCGCGGCCCGGTAGCGGTCGGTCATGGGCTATCCGCTCACGGCCGCGGCGACGGCGGCCGACAGCTCGCGGTGCAGCGCGAGGTTCGCGGTGCGGTCGCTGGCGACGCGGATGATCGTCGTGCCCTCGCGCGCGATCGCGCCGGCGAGCGCGCCGCGCAGGGCGTCGCAGTCGGCGACGACCTCGAACGCGCAGCCGTACAGGTCGGCGGCATGCGCGAAGTCCAGGCCGTGCGGGGTGGCGACGTGCTCTTCGAAGACGTCGCGCGCCGCGGCGAGCGGTAGGAACTCGAAGATCCCGCCGCCGTCGTTGTCGAGCAGCACGATCGTGATCGACAGGCCGAGGCGGCGCGCCGCCAGCAGGCCGCCGATGTCGTGCGCGAGCGCCACGTCGCCGAGCAGCAGCACGACCGGGCCGTCTGCGACGGCGGCGCTGCCGAAGGCGCTGGAGACCGTCCCGTCGATGCCGTTGGCGCCGCGGTTGCAGAGCATGCGCGGGCCGTCCTCCCGCACGGCGGCGAAGGCCTCGACGTCGCGCACCGGCATGGAAGAGGCGATGAACAGCGTCGCGCCGGCGGGCAGCTCGGCGGCGAGCGCGCGCGCGACGAGCGGCTCGCTCAGCGTCCCGTCGCCGAGCACGCCGTCGATCGCGGCCGCGGCCGCCTCGTCGGCCGCCCGCCACCCGTCTAGCCACGCCGGGTCGACCCGCGCGGCGTGCTCCGCGGCCGCGGCGAGCGTCGGCGCCGCGCCCGCGGCTAGCACGACCTCCAGCGAGGCGCCGGGGTCCTGCGACATGCCGTGCGGGTCGAAGCCGACCTGCGTCACGTCGCTGCCGAGGTCGTCCAACCAGGCCCGCAGCGGCTGGGACGTCGGCAGGTCGCCGCAGCGCACGACGAGGTCCGGGCGGCGCGCGGCCGTGAAGCGCCCGTCGCGCAGCAGAGCGTCGTAGTGCGCGATCGCCGCCGCGCCGCGCCGCGCGCCGCTGAGCGGGTCGGCCAGCAGCGGCCAGCCCAGCCGCTTGCACGGCCCGGCGAGCGCCTGCAGCCCCGGCTCGGCGCGGCCGGCGACGACGACCGGCCGGTGCGCGTCGCGCGCGACGGCTGCGAGCGCCCGTCCCGCTGCGGCCGCGTCGTCGCCCGGCGTCGACCGCAGCACCCATGGTCGTCCGCCGCTGCGCCCGGGCTGCGGGTCGTCGCCGAGGTCGGCGTCCGGCACGAGCGGCTCGCGCAGCGCGAAGTTCAGGTGCACCGGGCCGGGCCGCCCCTCGAGCGCGGTCCAGACGGCGCGGCAGGCGAGCTGGCGCATCCAGCGCCCGCGCGCGGGCGTCGCCTCGTGCGTGCCGACCTCGAAGAACCACTTCGCGGCGCTGCCGAACAGGCGGATCTGGTCGATCGTCTGGCCCGCGCCGACCTCGCGCAGCTCCGCCGGCCGGTCCGCGGTCAGGACGACCAGCGGCACCCGCGCCTGGAACGCCTCGATCACCGCCGGCGCGAGGTTCGCGACGGCGGTGCCCGACGTGCAGGTGATCGCGACCGGCCGGCCGCTGTGCTTCGCGGCGCCGAGCGCGAAGAAGCCCGCGCAGCGCTCGTCGATGTGAGAGAAGCAGCGCAGCCGCTGCTCGCGAGCGAGCGCGAGCACGAGCGGCGAGGAGCGCGAGCCGGGGGAGGTGCAGGCCTCGCGCACGCCGCAGCGCGCCAGCTCGTCGGCGAAGGCGCGCAGCAGAAGATGGGTGTCAGCGGCGGCAGGCATCATGACGGGGTGCCCGAGCCGCTGCTCCTTCTCCACGGCTTCATGCAGACCGGGCGCGGCTGGGACGAGGTGGTGCGCCACCTCGACGGCGAACGCTACCGCCCGCTCGCTCCGGACATCCGCGGGCACGGCGGCGCCGCGAGCCGGCGGCCGATCGACTTCGCCTCGTGCGTCGAGGACGTGACGCGGCTCGCCGAGCCGCGCTTCGCGCTGGCCGGCTACTCGCAGGGCGGCCGGCTGGCGCTGCACGTCGCGCTGGCGCATCCCGAGCGGGTGACGCGCCTCGTGCTCGTATCGGCGACCGCCGGCATCGAGGACGAGGCCGCACGCGCGCGGCGGCGCGCCGCCGACGCGCAGCTCGCCGCGTGGATGGAGGCCGGCGGGCGGCTCATGACGGAGGTCGCCGACCGCTGGGCCGCACAGCCGCTGTTCGCCGGCCAGCCGCCCGAGGTCGCAGCGGCGGCGCGCGCCGATCGCCTGGCCAACGAGCCCGTCCACGTCGCAGCGGCGCTGCGCGGGATCGGCACGGGCGCGATGCAGCCGCTGTGGGAGCGCCTGGCCGAGCTGCGCGACCTGCCGGTCACCGTCCTCGCCGGCGAGCGCGACCCGCGTTACGTGGCGACCGGCGAGCGCCTCGCGCGAGCGCTGCCGCGGGCGGCGCTGCGGGTCGTGCCGCGGGCGGGTCACGCGCTGCCGCTTGAGGCGCCGGCGGCGGTGGCGGCGGCGATCGACGGGCTCTAGCGCCCGGTGGCGCCATCACACCGCCGGTCCGTAGTCCTCCTTGCCCGCCGGCTGCTGCAGGAAGTCGCGCAGCGCCGCCTTGCCGCCGCCGATCAGCGGGTCGCCGTGCGCGAAGAGCAGGTGGTCGAAGTCGCGCGTCAGCAGGCCGCGGAAGGCGTCCTTCAGGCCCTCCTTGACGGCATCCGGGTCATCGCCGATGAGCCCGTCGGGCACGAAGCCGAGCGCGCCGCCATAGCGGATGAGGCCGTCGGCGAACGCGATCGCCCCGCTGTCGAGCTCGATGTGCAGCGCGTACTCGTCGGGCGAGAGCTTGCCGATGTGGACGGCGGTGATCCCGGGCGCGACCTCGTCGCCGTCGGTGTACGGCTGCGCGTCCAGCGTGCCGCCGAGCCGATCGAGCGCCTGCGGCGACGCGCGCACGGCGCAGCCGAAGGCCTCCGCGAAGCGGTCGGCGTGGCGCGCGTGCAGGCCGCTCGTCAGCACGACCTGCTGCGGTCGCGTGCGCCCCGCGAACGCGTCAAGGCCCTCGTCGGGCACGCGCGGGTCGATCAGCGCGCCCGCCGGCTCGACGTAGAACGAGCTGACGCGGGCACCGATGCCGTCGTGGAACGTCGTCCAGTGAAACAGGCCTGGGATGAGCTCTTTCATGTCCGGGGCGTACCCCGCCGGCGCGCCCGCAGGCGATCTCCTGTACCTGTATGGGCGCGTGCTGAGCCACTTCGTCGCCGCAGCCCTGTCGCTGTACGCCTTCGAGCAGCCGCTGCCGGCCGTCGCGCCGGCGCGCGCGGCGGGGCGCCGGCTGACCGTGCGCCAGGCCGTCGGCCAGCACATGATCTTCGCCTATGACGGCCTGCGGCCGCCCGCCGCGCTGCGCCGGCGGATCGCTCGCGGCGAGGGCGCCGGCGTGATCCTGTTCTCGCGCAACGTGCGGTCGGTCGCGCAGGTGCGCGCGACTGTCCGCAGCCTGCAGGCGATCCCGCGCCCGCGCGGCCTGCGCGCTCCGCTGATCGTCATGGCCGATCAGGAGGGCGGCCCGGTGCGGCGCATCCCCGGTGCGCCGCGGCGCGCGGCGGCCGGCGTTCGCAGCGCGGCGCAGGCGCGCGCGGACGGCGCCGCCGCGGGAGCGAACCTGCGCCGCGCGGGAGTAAACCTCGACCTCGCGCCGGTCGCCGACGTCGGCCGCCGTGGGAGCGCGCTCGAGCGCGAGCAGCGCACGTACGGCCGCTCGCCGCAGGTCGTCGCGCGCCGCGCGCGGGCCTTCGCCGCAGGGCTGAAGGAGCGCGGCGTCGTCGCGACGGCCAAGCACTTCCCGGGCTTCGGCGCCGCGCGGCGCAACACCGACGACGCGCCGCAGCGCATCGGGCTGCCGCTCGAGACGCTGCGCGCGGTCGATGCGAAGCCGTTCGAGCAGCTCGTCGAGCACGGGATCGGCGCCGTGATGCTGTCGACCGCCGTGTATCCGGCGCTCGACGAGCGCCCCGCGGCGCTCTCGGCGCGCTGGATCCGCGGCGAGCTGCGGCGGCGGCTGGGGTTCCGCGGCGTGACCATCAGCGACGACCTCGGCACGCCGGCGGTCGCCGCCCTGGGCTCCAACGCCGACCTCGCCGTGATGGCCGTCGACGCCGGCACCGACCTGCCGCTGTTCGCGGCGAGCTACCGCGCGGGCGCTCAGGCCGCCGAGGGACTGCTGGCCGCAGCGCGCATCGGCCGCCTCGATCCGCGCGTGCTGCGCGAGACGGCGCGGCGCGTGCTGCGGCTACGGGCGAAGCTCGCCCGCTGACGCCGACAGCCACTGCGCGGCTGTTCGCCAGGCAGTGGTCGCCGGGTTGATCGGGTCGCGGTGGCCGCCGGGCACCTCGGCCAGCGTGACGTCGGCTCCGGCGGCGCGCGCTGTCGCCAGGTACTCGCGCGAGCGCGCTACCGAGACGGTCGTGTCGCCCAGCGCATGGACGAGGCCGACGGGCACCGCGAGCGGGATCCGGCGCATCGGATCGGCCTGGGCCCAGCGGTCGGGGACGTCCGCCGGCCCGCCGCCGAGCAGCACGTGCGCCGGCCGGCCGGCGGCCTCGAGATCGCAGACGGCGGCGAGCGCCAGCACGCGGTCGGCGACGACGCGGGGGCCCGCGCCCGGCGCGCCCGCCGGAAGCTCGTCGCGGCCGGCAGCCCAGAGCGCGAGCTGTCCGCCGGCGGAGTGGCCCAGCATCGTCACGCGCTCAACGTCGAGTACCGCCGCCTCGGACGCGAGGGCGGCGGCTGGCCGCAGACCTTCGACGACGTGGCGGCGGCAATCGACCATCTCGCCGATCTCGCGATGCGTGATGCGGACCTCGACCTCGAGCGCGTGACGATG
>DATMJM010000598.1:0-2780 GCA_035553935.1 Solirubrobacteraceae bacterium | reverse complement strand
GCCACTCGCCGTGCGCGTCCGCGGCGAGGAGCTGCTCGCCAACTGGTTCGGCTGGATGAACCGCACGCTCGAAGCCACCGCGCAACCCGGCGACATCCCGTGGCTCTGGCGCCAGTACGCGTTTCGCGGCTACCTCGCGCTGCAGCGGGTCGACGTCGCGCTGCTCGAGGGACGGCTCCCCGCGAAGGTCTTCTACAACCTCATGATCGCCGGACGCAAGGCGCGGTGAGCGCTCCAAACGAGCGGCGCCTCGGCCTCGTCGCGCTGGGCGACAGCATCACGCTCGGCGAGGGCTCGATGGCGCTCGGCGTCACGCCGCTGTCGTGGGCGCAGTGGCTCGCCAAGGCGCTCGACCTGCCGTTCACCACCTACGCCGTCAACGGCGCCTTCGCGGGCGACGTCCTGGCGCTGCAGCTGCCGCGCGTCCGGTCCGGGCACGACGTCGCGGCGCTGTACGCGGGCGTCAACGACGTCCGCTCGCCGGAGTTCGACGCCGCCGCCTACGAGCGCCACCTCGACGCCGCGGCCGCCGGCCTGGCCGGGCGTGCCGAGCGCCTGCTCATGCTCACGCTGCCCGAGGACCTCGGCCGACCGACCTGCGCGCCCAAGCCGGCCGTCGCCAACGCGATCGTGCGCCGTGTCGCCGCCCACCGCGGTGCGGTCGTCGCGGACCTTTCGGACTTCGGTGGCTGGACGCTCGTTCTTCCCGACGCCGTGCACCCGACCGCCCTCGGGCAACTCGAGATCGCCGACCGCGCGGCGCGCGCGCTGGGGGCGCCGCTGCTGCCGTCGGCGCTCGTCGGCGAGCGGCGCGGGCACGACCTCCGCTACGCGCCGGCACACGCTCGAGCGCTCGCGCGGGACCTCGCGCGGCGCGCGCGCGAGCGTGTGCGGCCCGCGCGCTGAGGTCCGTCCGTAGCATCCGCGGGCATGGCGCTTCTGCGATCGCGGCGCAGGCGGCGCGTGCGCGCCGGCCGCGGCGTGCGCGTCGGCCGCCGCGCGCGGCTCGAGGTGCTGCACGGCGGCCTGCTGATCCTCGCCGACGGCTGCCGGATCGGCGAGCGCACGCGAATCGTCGTGCACGGCGGCCGCGTCGAGATCGGCGCCGGCGCGCGGCTCGGGGAGCGCTGCACGATCGTCGCCCACGACCACGTCGAGATCGCCGCCGGCGCGTGGCTCGAGGACGGCGCCGTCCTCGTCGACTTCGACCACGTCATCGAGGACGTCGAGTTGCCGATCCGCGCCCAGCCGCTCGTGACGTCGCCGATCGTCGTCGGCGAGCGCGCGCGCATCGGGCTCGGCGCCGGCGTCCTGCGCGGCGTGACGGTCGGCGCCGGCGCCACGGTCGGCCCGCACGCGGTCGTGACGCGCGACGTCGCACCGGGCGCGACCGTCGGCGGCGTGCCGGCGCGGCCGGTCGCCGAGCTCGACCGCTGAGCAGGCCGGGCGCGCAGGTCGGGCCCCGCCCCGCGCGAAACGGGTACAACGTCGCAATCGACTCCCTGCGCGGAAAGCTGCTGATCGCAGAGACGACGCTGCCGGACCCGAACTTCTTCCGGGCGGTGGTGCTCGTCTGCGAGCACAGCGAGGAGGGCGCGCTCGGCCTCGTGCTCAACCGGCCCGGCGAGCTGGCCGTCGCCGACGCGGCGCCCGAGCTCGTCGACATCGCGGGCTACGACGCCATGATCGACGCCGGCGGCCCGGTCCAGCCCGACGCGCTGCTCGTGCTCGCGGAGTTCGAGGATCCGTCGCTGGCGGGGATCTGCGTCGTCGGCGACGTCGGACTCGTCGGCGACGGCAGCGAGATCGAGGACCTCGTCGAGGGCACGCGCCGCGTGCGCGTCTTCGCCGGCTACGCCGGCTGGGGGCCCGGCCAGCTCGACGGCGAGCTCGAGCGCGAGGACTGGTTCGTCGCGCCCGCCGGCGTCGACGACATCTTCAACCCCGACGCCGACGAGCTGTGGGGCCGCGTGCTGGCGCGCAAGGGCGGCGTGTTCCGGCTTGCGCCGGGGATACCGCTCGACCCCAGCGTCAACTAGCCGCCGCGGCCCCCGCATCTCGTAGAGTCGCGGCCATGGCCGAGACGACGAAGTTCCTCCTCTCCGAGGACGCGATCCCGACCCATTGGGTGAACCTCCTCCCCGACCTGCCCGGCGATCCGCTTCCGCCGCTCAACCCGCAGACGATGGCGCCCGCCGGACCGCCCGACCTGACGCCGATCTTCCCGATGGAGCTCATCGGCCAGGAGGTCTCGGGCGAGCCCGACATCGAGATCCCCGAGCAGGTTCGCGATGTGTACCGCCTGTGGCGCCCGACGCCGCTGTTCCGCGCGCGGCGCCTGGAGCGCGCGCTCGGCACCCCGGCGCACATCTACTACAAGTACGAGGGCGTCTCGCCCGCCGGCTCGCACAAGCCCAACACCGCCGTGCCGCAGGCCTTCGCCAACGCGCAGGCGGGCGTCAAGAAGCTCACCACGGAGACCGGCGCCGGCCAGTGGGGGTCGTCTCTGGCGTTCGCCTGCTCGTTGTTCGGGCTGGGGTGCGAGGTCTTCATGGTCGGCTCGAGCTATGACCAGAAGCCCTACCGGCGCTCGATGATGCAGACGTGGGGCGCGACGGTGCACCGCTCGCCTTCGGAGCTCACGCAGTCGGGCAAGGCCAGCGCCGGCCACCAGACCGGCTCGCTGGGGATCGCGATCTCCGAGGCGGTCGAGGTCGCAGCGCAGGACCCGGAGTCCAACTACGCGCTCGGCTCGGTGCTCAACCACGTCCTGCTGCACC
>DATMJM010000597.1:0-4412 GCA_035553935.1 Solirubrobacteraceae bacterium | reverse complement strand
CCTGTGGGGCGGGCTGCTGCAGCAGACCACTGACGTCGAGAACTACCCCGGCTTCCCCGACGGCGTCGACGGGCCCGAGCTCATGCAGCGCTTCCGCGACCAGGCGGAGCGCTTCGGCACGCGCTTCGTCACCGACCAGGCGACGAAGGTCGAGCTCGCCGAGGAGCCCGGCGGCATCCACACAGTCTGGGTCGGCAAGGACGAGTATCGCTCGCGCACGGTGATCCTCGCGATGGGCGCCGAGCACAAGAAGCTCGCCGTGGCCGGCGAGGAGGAGCTGGGCGGCCGCGGCGTCTCCTACTGCGCGACGTGCGACGCGGCATTCTTCAAGGAGAAGCCGACGATGATCGTCGGCGGCGGCGACAGCGCGATGGAGGAGGCGATCTTCCTGTCGAAGTTCGCGTCGAAGGTCGTCGTCGTCCACCGCCGCGAGGAGTTCCGCGCGTCGAAGATCATGCTGGAGCGCGCGCGCTCGATCGAGAACATCGAGTGGCTGACGCCGTACACCGTCGACGAGTTCGTCGCGGGTGAGAGCGGCGGCCTCGAAATCGCCCGCCTGCGCAACGCCGAGGACGGCTCCACGCGCGAGCTCGAGATCTCCGGCTCGTTCATCGCGATCGGCCACGAGCCGCAGTCGCAGCTCGTCGACGGCCAGGTGCAGCTTGACGACGAGGGCTACGTCATCACCGAGGGACGCTCGACGCGCACGCGCAGGCCCGGCGTCTTCGCGGCCGGCGACCTCGTCGACCACACGTACCGCCAGGCGGTCACGGCCGCCGGCTCGGGCACGCAGGCCGCGCTCGACGCCGAGTGGTACCTGCGCGACACGCCCGAGGTTCCGGCGATCGAAGGCATGACGCAGAGCGATCCCGCCGAGGCGCAGTACGCGCCGGAGCGCACGTAGGGGGCCGTTGACGCACGCGGACCCGGGACCTCCGGTCCCGGGTCGCTCAGCCTCCATGCGACTCCGCGTACGATATCTGCGCTCGTCCGACGATCCGTGTCGTGCGCTTCGGTCGACCTTCCGGGTCCACCGGTAATCTGTTTTTAGTCGTTGGCCCGCCCGAGCACACTAGGGCAGCTCCCCAGTCTTTTGACGAAGCACGCACCAGCCGCCACCGAGAGCACGGACCTTCTCGAGCGTGAGGCGGAGCTGCAAGCGGTGGACGAGCTGCTCGCCGCCGCGCGCGCGGCGCGCGGACGGCTGCTGCTCGTCGAGGGCCACGCCGGGGTCGGCAAGACGGCGCTGCTCGACGCGGCCGTGTCGCGCGCGCGCGCGTCGAAGATGACGGTCATGCGCGCGCGGGCCTCCGAGCTCGAGAACGACTTCGCGTTCGGGATCGCGCTGCAGCTCTTCGAGCCGCTGCTGGCAGGCGCCGACGACGACACCCACGACCGCCTGCTGGCGGGTTCGGCGGCGCTCGCGGCGCCGCTGCTCGAGCGTCCGACGAGCTGGGGCGGCGACGAGGCCGAGGACCGCTCCTACACGGTGATGCACGGCCTGTTCTGGCTGCTGACGAACCTCGCCGACTCCGGGTCGGTGCTGATCGCGATCGACGATGCCCACTGGGGCGACCGCGCGTCGCTGCGTCTCGTCCTGTACCTCCTGCAGCGCCTCGACGCGATGGCGGTGGCGATCGTCGTCGCCCGCCGGCTCGGCGAGCGGAGCGCGCCCGACGACCTGCTCGGCCAGATCGCCGCCCACGACGCCAGCCGCAGCGTACGGCCGGCGGCGCTGTCGCGCGGCGCGGCGCGGCGGATGGTGGCCAGGGCGCTGCCGGACGCCGAGGAGGCCTTCGCCGACGCGTGCTGGCGGATGACGGAGGGCAACGTCTTCCTGCTCGGCGAGCTCGCCGGCGCGGTGCGCGCCGAGGGCTGGAAGCCGACGGCGCACAACGCGGTCCGAATCGGCACCCTCGCCCCCGAGGCCGTCCTGCGCGCCGTCGCCGTCCGGCTCATGCGGCTGTCCGACGATGCCGCCGGCGTCGCACGTGCCGTGGCGGTCCTCGGCGACGATGCGCAGCTGCGCCACGTCGCGGCGCTGACAGGCCGCGCGCCGGCGCGCGTGGCGGCCGCCGCCGACGCCCTCGCGGCATCCGAGATCCTGCGCCCCGTCGGCGTCGGAGCGCTGCAGTTCGCCCACCCGCTGCTGGCGTCGGCGGTATACGCCGACGTCGGCACCGGCGAGCGCGCGGCGCTGCACCGGCGCGCCGCCGAGATCCTGCGCGACGAGGAGATCGCGCCCGAGCGCGTCGCCGCGCACCTGCTGCCGAGCCCGGGGACGGGCGAGGCGTGGGCCGTCGAGGCGCTTGCCGCGGCCGCGACCCGCGCCGTGACGCTGGGCGCGCCGGAGTCGGCGGCGAGCTATCTTCGCCGCGCGCTCGACGAGCCGCCGGCGGCGGGCGTGCGGTCGGGCCTGCTGCGCCAGCTGGGCCTCAGCGAGGCTGCGACCGGGCTGCCGAGCGCGATCGAGCGCTTGCGGGACGCGCTCGCAGTCGCGACCGACGAGGCCGACCGCGCGCAGACGCTGCTCGTGCTCGGGCGCACGCTGGCGGCGGTCGGCCGCCATGCCGAAGCGCTCGAGGCGTTCGACGAGGCCGCCGGCAGCGCCGGCGCCGAGGCGCGCGTCGCGGCGCTCGCGCGCGCGGAGGCGGGAGCGCTCGGCGTGCTCGACCCGCGCCGGCGCCCCGAGCTCCTCGCGCGGGCGGCCGAGCCGCCGTTCGCCTCCGGCCGCTCGGCGACGACGAGCCCGACGCAGCGCGCGCTGCTGGCGACGCACACCCTGCACGAGGCGCTGCGCGGCGCGCCGCGCGACGAGGTCGTCGCGCTCGCCCGCCGGGCGCTCTGCGCCGACATCCCGTTCGCCGATCACGGCGCGGGAGGGACCGTGCTGTTCGGTGTCGGCGTGGCGCTGTACTCCGGCGACGAGCTCGCCTGGACGGATCGCGTGCTGACCGCCGCCCTGAGCCACGCCCGCGCCCAGGGCTCGATCATGGCGGTGGCGAACGCGAGCCTCTGCCGCGCCGCATCGCGCTGGGCGCAGGGCCGGTTGGCGGAGGCGCTCGAGGACGCAGAGCAGGCGGTCGATGCCGAGCGCTACGGCTGGCGCCAGTTCCTGCCGGCCGCGTGCGGCATCGTCATGGGCCTGGCGATCGACCGCGGCGACACCGAGGCCGCCACGGCGCTCGCCGCGCGCCCCGACCCGGCCGATCCCGCCGGCTCCGCGATGCTCGCGCCGTGGCACGAGTCGCTCGGCCGGCTCGCGCTGATGGAGCGGCGCTACGAGGATGCGCGCGCGCACTTCGAGGACTGGCGCGATGTGGTGACCGGGATCGACAATCCGGCCTGCTTCGCCGGCTGGCGCTCGGCGTCGGCGCGCGCGCTGGCGGGCCTCGGCCGCGTCGACGAGGCGCGCGAGCTGGCCGCCGAGGAGCTCGCCTTGGCGCGCTCGTACGGCGCTCCGCGGGCGATCTCGGTCGCGCTGCGCGCGCTCGCGCACGCCAAGGCCGACGGCGTGCTCGACGGGCCGATCGCGCTGCTCGAGGAGGCGGTCGCGCTCGCCGCCGCCTCGGAGGCGCGGCTGGAGCACTGCCGCGCCCAGCTCGACCTGGGGACGGTGCTGCGCCGCGCCGGCCGCCGCTCGCAGGCGGGACGCGCGCTCGGTGCGGCGCTCGAGCTCGCGCGTGCGTGCGGCGCCCGTCTCGTCGAGGAGCGCGCCGCCGAGGAGCTCGAGGTCGCCGGAACGCGCGTGCGGCGGGCGGCGCAGCGCGGCGCCGACGCACTCAGCCCGAGCGAGCGCCGCGTCGTCGCGCTCGCGATCGAGGGGCTGTCCAACCGGCAGATCGCCGAGGCGCTGTTCGTGACGCGCAAGGCGGTCGAGTGGCACCTCGGCAACGCGTACCGGAAGCTGGACGTGCGGTCGCGGCGGGAGTTGCCGGAGGCTCTGGGCCGGCCTGGTTAGGCGCTGGTCCCGGAACGACTTCCGGGTGGTGGTGCGGGGACGGGCGCTGATGGTCAGCGACTGCAGCGAGCGCCCGACGGGAACCGATCAGGCCTTCCGGGACTGAAGACACCCCGGAACACGCCACCACCAGCGCCAAGGACGAAGAAGCTCAGCGCACGCCCGCCGACGGCCCACAGGCGGCGACGTCATCGACGAGCCGGCGGCCTCGCTCGGCCGGCCAGCGGTCGGCGTCGACGAGCTGCTGCACGAGATCCTCGACCGCGGCGAGCTCGTCGTAGCCGTCGCCGTCGAAGAGCAGCGCGTCGGCGGCGGTGCGAATCGTCTGCTGCTCGTCGGCGCTCAGCTCGACCGGACCGGTCTCGGCGAGCGTCTTTATGACGCGCCCGTAGGCCTCGGATCGCACGTTGTCCATGCGTCCAATCTAGCGTGCCTGCAGCGCGTCCTGGCC
>DATMJM010000596.1:0-5325 GCA_035553935.1 Solirubrobacteraceae bacterium | reverse complement strand
CAGGGCCGCTTCCGCCAGAACCTGCTCGGCAAGCGCGTGGACTACTCGGGCCGCTCGGTCATCGTCGTCGGTCCGGAGCTCAAGCTGCACCAGTGCGGTTTGCCCAAGCAGATGGCCCTCGAGTTGTTCAAGCCCTTCGTCATGAAGCGGCTCGTCGACCTCGGCCACGCGCAGAACATCAAGGCGGCCAAGAAGATGGTCGACTCGATGATCCCGGAGGTCTGGGACGTGCTCGAGCAGGTCATCCACGAGCACCCGGTCCTGCTCAACCGCGCGCCGACGCTGCACCGCCTGGGGATTCAGGCTTTCGAGCCAGTGCTCGTCGAGGGCAAGGCGATCCAGGTCCACCCGCTCGTCTGCCACGCGTTCAACGCGGACTTCGACGGCGACCAGATGGCGGTCCACCTCCCGCTCAGCGCCGAGGCGCAGGCGGAGGCCCGCATCCTCATGCTGTCGTCGAACAACATCCTGTCGCCGGCCCACGGCCAGCCCTTGGCCACGCCGACGCAGGACATGATCCTCGGCGCGTACTACCTCACCTACGGGCCGGAGGCCGACGAGCTCGAGAAGATCGACCCGGCGACGCACAAGCCCAAGCCGCACGTGTTCCGCACGGCGCAGGAGGCGGAGCTCGCCTACGAGCTGAAAGCCGTCAAGCTGCACGACCTCGCGGAGTTCCGCGTGCTCGGCCGCGAGGGCGGGCACGTGCTCACGACGATCGGGCGGATCATCTACAACGACCGCATCGAGCGGGCGCTGCTGGAGGCGATGGGCAGCGCGTTCGACGTCTCGCAGTACGAGTTCGTCAACCGGTCGATGAAGAAGCGCGACACGACGGAGCTCGTCGACCAGCTCGTGCAGACCTACGGCGCGACGACGATCTCGCAGGTGCTCGACGCGTTCAAGGACCTCGGCTTCGAGTTCTCCACGAAGGCCGGCATCACGATCTCCAAGAACGACGTCGTCATCCCGCCGACGAAGGGCGCCATCGTCAAGTCGTACGAGGAGAAGGTCGCCGAGCTGCAGAGCCAGTACGACATGGGCCTCATCACGCAGGAGGAGCGCCACGAGGCGGTCGTCGAGCAGTGGAACGAGTGCACCGAGCAGGTGGCGGACGCGATGGTCGACAACCTCGACGTCCTGAACCCCATCTTCATGATGGCCAACTCGGGCGCCCGCGGCTCGTTCAAGCAGATCCGCCAGCTCGCCGGCATGCGCGGCCTCATGGCCAACCCGAAGGGCGACATCATCGAGCGTCCCGTGAAGGCGAACTTCATGGAGGGACTCGACGTGCTCGAGTACTTCACCTCGACGCACGGCGCGCGCAAGGGGCTGGCCGACACCGCGCTGCGGACCGCCGACTCCGGCTACCTGACGCGCCGTCTGGTCGACGTCGCGCAGGACGTGATCATCCGCGAGGCAGACTGCGGCACCGATGAGTTCATCGAGCTGCACCTCACGAAGGACGACGGCTCGCTCAACGACAACCTGCTCGGCCGCTTCGCGGCCGCCGAGGTGGCGACGAAGCGCGGCCGCACGATCATCGAGAAGGGCGCGATCATCGACCGTGGCGAGCTTGCGGACATCCAGGAGAGCATCGACCAGATGACGGTCGACAGCCACGGCGTCGTGAAGATCGCCGTCCGCTCCGTGTTGAAGTGCGAGGCCGCCAGCGGCGTGTGCCAGGCCTGCTACGGGCGCTCGATGGCCTCCGGCCAGACGGCGCAGATCGGCGACGCCGTGGGCATCATCGCGGCGCAGTCGATCGGCGAGCCCGGCACGCAGCTGACGATGCGTACGTTCCACACCGGCGGCGTCGCCGGCGCGGACATCACGCACGGCCTGCCGCGCGTCGTCGAGCTGTTCGAGGCGCGTAAGCCCAAGGGCCTGGCGAAGATCGCCGAGCAGGACGGCACGGTGACGGTCGAGGACTCCGACAAGGCGCTGACGGTCGTCATCACCGACGACGCCGGCGAGGAGCACCGCCACACGTTCCCGCGGCGCACGCGCCTGTTCGTCGAGAACGGCGACAGCGTCGAGGCCGGCACGCAGCTCAACGAGGGCTCGCTGTACCCGCACGAGCTGCTGGCGATCCGCGGCCGCACGGAGACCGAGCAGTACCTCGTCAAGGAGGTGCAGGAGGTCTACGTCTCGCAGGGCGTGGACATCAACGACAAGCACATCGAGCTCATCGCGCGCCAGATGCTCAAGAAGGTGCGCGTCGACCAGAAGGGCGACACCGACTACCTCCCAGGGCAGTTCGTCGACCGCTTCGAGTTCGCGCGCGTCAACAACGAGATCATCGCCAAGGGCGGCGAGGCCGCGCAGTACGAGGACATCATCCTCGGCATCACGAAGGCCTCGCTGAACACGGACTCGTTCCTGTCGGCCGCCTCCTTCCAGGAGACGACGAAGGTCCTGACCGATGCGGCGCTCGAGGGCAAGATCGACCGCCTCAACGGTCTGAAGGAGAACGTCATCATCGGCAAGCTCATCCCGGCCGCGACCGGGCTGAAGCGCTACCGGCGGATCGAGATCGAGCCGTCCGAGCCGCTGCCGCGCGCGATGGACGACGTCGGCCTGCTCGACCAGGACGAGATCGCGGCCGAGCTCGGCCTCGGTGACGGCGACGGCCTGGGCGGCTTCGGCTCGGCGTTCAACGAGGACATCGCCTCGCTGGAGGAGATCGGCACGGGCGGCGGCGACACCGGGTTCGCCGAGGAGCTCGCCGACCTCGACGTCCCCGAGCAGGGCTAGCACGCGACAGCCCGGCACCGCCCGCCGCGGCGCGGGCGGTGCCGCGGCGCGTATCACGGTTGCGTAGAGGAGCGCCTGCCGCGTCAAGCGCCGCCAGCAGCCGGCCGATCATGCTCGTGTGCCGCTTCGCCGCCTGCCGCTCGCGCTCGCCGTAGCGCTGATCACGGTCTCGTTCGTCGCGCCGCGCGGGGGCGCCGAGTCCGGCGCGGCGCCGGTGACGGTCAGCGTCGGCACGGGCGACGCGATCGGGCCTCCGACGCCGCCGGCCGCCGCGCTGGAGCGGGAGGTCGCGCGCGCGAAGGTGCGCGCGCAGGTGTCCGCGCGGCGCCGGCTCGAGGCTGCTCGCCGTGCCGAGGTGCGCCGCCTGCGTCGCTCCCGGACCGTCGCCGGTGCGCTGCGCCGCGCCTGGCTGACGCGCGCCGTCAGCCGCCGCGAGTACGACAGCATGCGCCGCACCTGGTGGCGGGCCAACGGCGCCGTCGCGAAGCTGAGCGGCACGCGCCGCGCGGAGCTGCGCGCCGTCGTCGGCGTCGCCTCGCAGATGGCGGCCGCGCGGGTGCTGACGCCGAGCCGCCTGGAGCCCCTGTTCCTGACGATCAGGCGAAACCGCGAGTTCTGGATGTCGCGCCCGCTGCCGCTGCCCGGCGCGCGGGTGACGTTCGGGCGCGACCCGGTGATCTTCGAGTACTACGCGGGCCGCGGCCTGGCCATCCAGCCGCTGGCGAGCTTCGGCAAGGCCAACGCGCTGGCGGGCTCGTGCGTGCGGCGGGTCGCGCGCCACACCTGCCGCCCGGCCGCGCTGCGGCGGCTGCTCGAGCGGATGCTCGCGCTCGGCAGCGAGCGCGGCGGCTTCCTCGCGTGGGAGTACCTCGTGCCGTTCGCCGGCGGCGCACCGCCGTGGATCAGCGGCATGACGCAGGCGACGGCGGCGCAGGCGTTCGCGCGCGGGCGCCGCGCGCTCGGCGACGCGCGCTACGCGCGGGCGGCGCGCCGCGCCCTCGGCGCGTTCGACCGCCCGCCGCCGGTCGGCATCGCCGTCGCGCGCGGCGGTGGCGTGCGCTACGCCATGTACTCCTTCGCGCCGCGCCTGCGGATCTACAACGGCGAGCTGCAGGCGCTGATCGGCCTGCGCGACCTCGCGCGGATCGCGCGCAGCCGCCGCGCCCAGCACCTGTTCGCCCGCGGCGAGCCGGTGGCGCGGCGCTCGGTCGCCGCCCTCGACACCGGGGCGTGGTCGCTGTACAACGAGGGCGGGGCGGAGTCGACGCTCGAGTACCACCGCCTCGTCGGGACCTTCCTCGACGCGATGTGCTCGCGCACCGGCACGCGGACGTACTGCGCCGGTGGCCGGCGCCTCGGCCGCTACGTGCGCGAGGCGCCGCGCGTGCGGCTGCGCACCGCGCGCAGCCCGCGCGTGCGCCGGCGCACGGCGATCACGTTCACGCTGTCGAAGGTCTCCGACGTCAGGGTCGAGGTGCGCGATCGCCGCGGCAGCGTCGCGTTCGCGCGCGCGATGCGGCTCGCGCGCGGGCGCCACCGCCTCGTCTGGGCGCCTGCGCGCGGCGGGCAGCACCGGGTGCGGATCGTCGCCCTCGGGCCGGCCGGCACGCGTGCGGTGGTGACGCGCACGCTGTACGCGAAGGCGGTGCCGTCGGCGCAGGCGAAGCAGCGGGCTGCGGCGGCGCAGCGGCGGGCGGCGGGCGGCGGCGCCGCGCGGACGCGGCGATGCCGGGATGCGTCGCGGCGGCTGCGATCGCGCTCGAAGGGAGGAATGGCAGCTCGGCGGGTAAGCAGGGCGGTACGGCTCGAAGCGGTCGCAAGCGCCAGCAGGTTGTTTGCGGCGTCGGACGAAAGGGACTGGATGACTCGGTCATCGTGCAAGGCGCCGGCTGGACGTGCATTCGAGTCAGCTCCCAGAGCGAGATGAGCGCGTCGATGTCGACGAACAGCACCGGTTCTTCCCGCGCCTGCGAGGATTTTGCAAGGAATCTGCCCGCTCGGCGCGACATGCGGAGGATCGCGATAGCCTGGTTGCAGCGCTGGATGCGCGTCAAGCAACTTCACCGGGCTGTCGATGGTAGGGGTGTAGCCCGGCGCCGAGTCAGATGCTCGACGCACGCGTCGCGCCATTCTTCATGAGCCTTCACTTCGGAATCCTCCTAGCGCTGCTCTGCGCCGTCGCGTCGAACCTGGCGTTCCTGTACAAGCACCGCGGCTGCTCGACCGCCTGCGTCGTCGACATCCGTCATCCGCTGCGGACGGCGATCTCGCTCTGGAGCCAGCGCTGGTTCGCGCTGGGCATGCTCGTCGGCCTCGTCGCGTGGCTGCTGCACGTCGCTGCGATCGCGCTCGCTCCGCTGTCGGTCGTCCAGGCGGTCCTGTCGGGCGGCCTCGTCCTGCTCGCCGTGATGGCCGACCGCCTGTTCGGCTTCAAGGTCGGCAGGCGCCAGTGGATCGGCCTCGCGATGACCGGCGTCGGGCTCATCCTGCTCGGGATCACGCTGCCGGCGAGCCACGGCGCGTCCTCCTCGTTCTCCGTCACCGCGATGATCGCGTTCGAGGCGGGCC
>DATMJM010000595.1:0-3295 GCA_035553935.1 Solirubrobacteraceae bacterium | reverse complement strand
GCTCCGGCGGATCCCCGCTCGGCCTCGGCGCCGACATCGGCGGATCGATCCGCATCCCGGCGTTCTTCAACGGCGTCTTCGGCCTCAAGCCCTCGCCCGGCATCGTCCCGAGCACGGGCCAGTTTCCGACCACCGAGACCGAGGTCGCGGCGAAGATGCTCACGATCGGGCCGATCACCCGCCGCGCCGAGGACCTCATCCCGATGCTGCGCGTCATCGCCGGCCCCGACGGCGTCGATCCGTACGTGCGCGAGGCGACGATCGGCGACCCGGCGGCCGTCAGCATCGCGGACACGAGGATCCTGCTCAGCGAGGACACCTCCTACGTGCCGGTCAGCCGCGAGCTGCGCGCCGCTCGGCTGCGTGCCGCCGAGGCGCTCGAGCAGGCCGGGGCGAAGGTAGACACGATCTCGCTGCGCTCGATGAAGCGCGCCCTCGAGCTCTACCTCGCGGTGCTCAAGCTCGAGGCGGGCGTCAGCGTCGCCGACCTCATCGTCGCCGAGGGATCGGCGAAGGTGACGCTCTTCAACGCGCTCAAGCGCAAGGGTCCCCACACGCGCGCGCTGCGCCTGCTGCTCATGAGCGAGTGGATGACCGGCAAGGCGCCGCAGGGCCGGCTGCGCAAGGCCGCTGCGGCGCGCGAGGCGTTCCAGCGCGAGATGACCGACGCGGTCGGTGACGCGGTGCTGCTGCACCCCACGCACCCGCGCGTCGCGCCACGCCACGGGCGCACCGTCGGCAAGCCATGGCTGCTGACGACGACAGCGGTCTTCAACCTCGCCGCCATGCCGGTGGCGCAGATCCCGCTCGGCCTGAACCCGCGCGGGCTGCCGCTGGGCGTGCAGGCGGCCGCCGGCCCGGACCGCGACCACGTCGCGGTCGCCGTCGCGCTCGAGCTCGAGCGCCTGTTCGGCGGCTGGGTGCCGCCGCCGGAGCCGTCGTGATGGCCGGGCCGGTCGTGCACCACTGCCTCTTCTACGACTATGTCGAGGACGTCATGGACAAGCGCGAGCCGCTGCGGGCCGACCACCTCGCGCTCGCGCGCGAGTGGAAGGACGACGGGCGCATCGTCATGGCCGGCGCGCTCGGCAGCCCGCCGCACGGCGCGCTGTTCGTCTTCCTCGTCGACGACCCGGCGCAGGTCGACGAGTTCGTGAACGCCGACCCGTACGTCGCCGGCGGGATCGTCACCGGGCACCGCGTCGTGCCCTGGAACGTCGTCATCTGACGCGCGCCCGACCGGCACGCGACACGAATCCGTAGCCTGCACGCATGCCCGACGACGACCGGCTCGACGCGCTCTCCTCCAAGGAGCTGCACGACCTCGCAGTGCGCTACGCGCTGCGCCACCTCGACATCCCGTTCTTCTATCGCCTCATGCGGGACCTGCCGGTCGCCGAGGCGGCGATCGGCGACGTCGAGGAGGCGCAGGCCGACGCGCTGACCCTCCGCGCCCACATCGACGACGTGACGGACGCCGGCGAGGGCGAGGTCGCAGAGCTGCTGCGTCCGGTGTACCTGAACTATCTGCGCGGCCACGGGGTGGCGGCGCACGACGCGGACTGAGCGGCGACGCGCGGCTCAGCAGCCGTCGACCGGCGAGACGCTCGCCACCGAGCTGAGCGCGACGTCGACCGGCTGCGAACCGGCGATGACGCGCAGCGTGCCCGGCTGCACCGATCCCGCGAGCTGCCCGCAGGCGCGGCGGTTGTCGTTCGTGTGCACCTGCACCTCCTGGGAGCCGCTGTCACCGCCGCGCTCCTGCGGCCACCACGACGCCGCTGTCGCCAGCGCCAGCGCCGCGATCGACAGGAACGTCATGAGCAGGCCGCGCGTGAGCTGGCGGCTGGCCGTCGCGACGGCCGGCTCGCCGCCGGCGTCGCGCTCGGGGTCGCCGCGGTACAGCGGCCAGGCGGCGCGGCCGACGAGGTAGATCCCGGCGCAGGCGAGGACGAAGGCGAGCAGCACGAGCACTCCGGAGATGACCTGCAGCGCCCACGGGTTGGTCGACTCGCCGGTCTGGATGACGCCGCACAGCCCGATGAAGCCGAGCGCGGCGAGCTGGATGCCGTGCCAGCCCTTCGCCGAGGCACGCAGCTCGGCGAGGCGGTCGTGCGGGTCGGTGGTCGCGCTGACGCTCATGGCGCTGACGCGATGCTACGCCCGCCGCCGGACCGCTGCCGTCAACGCGGCCGGGCGGGCCGCAGGCCCGCCCGTTGATACCGCGCCGGTCATGGATCACCGCTGAACTACTACGTCCCCGGAGTGTGTGTCACCGGGGTCAATCGTGACACTCCCGGCCGCCTGGACTGGCCGCGTGCCCGAAGGGCCCGCGCGTTGCCGGGCTGAGCGCCGAGGCGCTCCGGCCGAGTGGGCGATCCGCCGGTCACCAGAGGGTAGCGCCGGTTCGCGCCACGCGTGAGCGCTCCAGCTCGCCTGCGGTCCCACCATGCACCAGACGGCCGTCGCCGGCGCGTCGCCGACGTCGTCGATCCGGTGGCGCGTCGAGCTGTCGAACGCGATACGCAGGCGCTGCCCCACGTCGTCCGGCAGCACCGGCGGACGACCCGTGCCCGCTGCGGCGTGGCACGCTCATCCATCACGCCACCGTACAGCCGCGCCGGCCGCTCGCAGCTACGATCGCCTGATGGAGGGCAGCTCACCCGTCGTCGATCCGATCGAGGCCGTCGCGGCGCGGATGGAGCAGGTCGCGGCACCGCTGGATCCCGACGACGGGGTGCGGCGCTTCAACGAGCTGTACCTCGCGGTGACGCGCGCCGTCGCGCTCGAGTCGGCGTCCACGACGTTCGAGGATCCGCCCTTCATGTCGCGGCTCGACGTGATCTTCGCCGACCTGTACTTCGCCGCGATCGACGACGACGTCGCGGGGCGCTCGCTCCCGCCCGCCTGGGCGCCGCTGTTCGAGCGGCGCGCGCAGCGCCGTATCGCCCCGCTGCAGTTCGCGATCGCCGGCATGAACGCGCACATCAACCACGACCTCGCGCTCGCCCTCGCGAGCGCGACGAAGGAGCTCGCGATCGGCCTGGACCGCGACACGCCGCAGCACCGCGACTACATCGCGATCAACGGCGTCCTCGAGCGCGTCCAGGACGAGATCAAGGAGCGGTTCACGACAGGCGTCATCCGCGACATCGACAAGGCCGGCGGACGCGTCGACGACATGTTCGCCAGCTGGAGCGTGGCCCGCGCACGCGACAACGCATGGACGCAGGCCCAGACGCTCGTGATGCTCGAAGGCAGCGCCTTCCTGCGCAAGCAGTTCCTGCTCGCGCTC
>DATMJM010000594.1:0-2282 GCA_035553935.1 Solirubrobacteraceae bacterium | reverse complement strand
CGGCTCATACTCGGCGGCGGCCAGCGCCGCCGCAGGCGCGCAGGCGAGGGCCGCCAGCAACGTCGCAAGCCCGAGCCCAGAAACGCGTCTCATCCGTACCTCCCCTGTTGCCGCCGCGGCACGTTACGCCCGGCGCGCGAGAGGCGCAAGCGGGAATTGTCAGGCGTCGTCGCCCGAGCGCGCGAGGCGTTCGCGCACGCGCGGGCGCTTCGCCGCGCCCGCCTCGTCCAGCCGCCGCACCGGCGTCGTGTAAGGCGCGTTGCGTGCGATGTCGGGATCCTCCTCGGCCTCGGCGACGATCGCGGCGATCGCGTCAGCGAACGCGTCGAGCGTCTCGCGCGTCTCGGTCTCCGTCGGCTCGATCAGCAGCGCCTCGTCCACGACGAGCGGGAAGTAGACCGTCGGCGGGTGGTAGCCGTGGTCGAGCAGCCGCTTGGCGAGGTCCACCGTGCGGATCCCGAGCTCCTTCTTCATCACCGCGCCCGAGAGGACGAACTCGTGCATGCAGCGCTCGCCGAAGGCCAGCGGCAGGCGGTCGCCGACCTTCTCGCGCAGCCGCGCGAGCAGGTAGTTGGCGTTCAGCACCGACACCTCGGAGACGTCCTTCAGCCCTTCGGCGCCGAGCGACCGGATGTAGGCGTACGTGCGCACGAAGACGCCGTAGTTGCCCTGGAACCCGCGCAGCTTCCCGATCGACTTCGGACGATCGTCGTCGAGGTCGAACGTCGGCGGCCCGCCGTTCGCCGGCGCGCGGCGGACGACCTGCGGCCGCGGGAGGTAGGGCTCGATCCGGTCGCTGACGGCGATCGGCCCGGCGCCCGGGCCACCGCCGCCGTGCGGCTGGGTGAACGTCTTGTGCAGGTTGAAGTGCACGATGTCGAAGCCCATGTCGCCGGGCCGCGAGTAGCCCATGATCGCGTTGAGGTTGGCGCCGTCGTAGTACAGCGTCGCGCCGACGCCGTGGACGATCTTCGCCATCTCCTCGACGTTCGGGTCGAAGATGCCCAACGTGCTGGGGTTGGTGAGCATGAGGCACGCCACGTTCTCGTCGGTCTTGGCGCGCAGGTCGTCGAGGTCGACCCCGCCCGCGTCGTCCAGCGCGACCTTCACGACCTCGTAGCCGCCCATCGTCACCGTCGCGGGGTTCGTGCCGTGTGCCGAGTCCGGCGTGAGCACCTTCGTGCGCTGCTCGCCGCGGTCGGCGTGATAGGCGCGCGTCAGCAGCACGCCCGCGAGCTCGCCGTGAGAGCCCGCCGAGGGCTGCAGCGACACGTGCGGCAGCCCGGCGATCTCGGCCAGCGACTCCTGCAGGTTGAACATGAGCTCCAGCGCGCCCTGGGCGCGCAGCGGGTCCTGCAGCGGGTGCAGGCGAGCATGGCCCGGCAGCGCGGCGACGCGCTCGTGCAGGCGCGGATTGTGCTTCATCGTGCACGAGCCGAGCGGATAGAAGCCCGAGTCGAGGTCGAAGTTGCGCTTGGAGAGGTTGACGTAGTGGCGCACGATCTCCGGCTCGGACGCCTCGGGCAGCCGCGGCGGCTCGGCACGGCGCGCGCCCTCCGGCAGCAGGCCGTCCACGGCCGGCACGTCGAGCTCGGGAGCGCGGAACGCCCGACGGCCCGGCGATCCCTTCTCGAAGATCGTCGTCGCGCGCTCGAGCTGCAGCGGCGTCTGCTGCGTGTCGGCGCTCATGCCGTCACCTCCGCCGCGTCGCGCTCGGCGGCGACGGCGACGGCGAGCACCTCGGCGAGCCGGTCGATGTCCGCGCGCGAGCGCTGCTCGGTGATCGCGACGAGCAGCCCGTCGCGGTACTCGTCGTACTCGCTGCCGAGGGCGAACCCGGCGTTGACCCCGGCCGTCGCGCAGCGCTCGAGCACGCGTCGCAGCCCGCCGTCGCCGTCGACGTCGAGCCGCAGGGCGAACTCGCGCACGACCGGCCGGTCGTGCAGCTTGCTCACGCCGTCGATCGCGGCCAGCGTCTCGCGCGCGTAGTGGGTGCGCTGGAGCATGAGTTCGCCGATCTCGACGATCCCCTGGCGCCCGAGCCAGCTGAGGTACACGACGCCGCCGAGCGCATTGAGCGCCTGCGACGTGCAGATGTTCGAGGTCGCCTTCTCGCGGCGGATGTGCTGCTCGCGCGCTTGGAGCGTGAGGACGAAGGCGCGACGCCCGAGCCGGTCGGTCGTCTGCCCGACGAGGCGTCCCGGCAGACGCCGGACGTCCTGCTCGCCGAGCGCGATGATCCCGGCGGCCGGCCCGCCGAAGTTCAGATGGTTGCCGAACAC
>DATMJM010000593.1:0-7560 GCA_035553935.1 Solirubrobacteraceae bacterium | reverse complement strand
GCCGGCCGCGTCGTAGATCTTGTCGTTGACGTCGGTGATGTTGATGACGAGCTTCACGCTGTGGCCTTCGTGCTCGAGGAAGCGCTTGAGCAGCGAGTAGACGACGGACGGACGGATCGGCATCTACGCCTGCGGGCCGACCGTCTACGGGCGCATCCACGTCGGCAACGCCCGCCCGTTCGTCGTCTACTCGCTGCTCAAGCGCTTCCTCGAGCACGAAGGCCACAGCGTGAAGCTCGTCATCAACATCACCGACGTCAACGACAAGATCTACGACGCGGCCGGCCCACTCGGCGTGGCCAGCGCCGACCTGGCCGCCGAGATGGCGGCGCACTACCGCGCCGACACCGAGGCCCTCGGCCTCGGCCGCCCCGACGCCGAGCCGCTGGCGTCGGAGACGATCGGGCCGATCATCTCCCTCATCGGCGAGCTCATCGACCGCGGCCACGCCTATGCCGTCGACGGCGACGTGTACTTCCGCGTGCGAGCCGACAGCGAGTACGGCTCGCTCAGCCGCCGCGCGATCGACGAGATGAACCAGGGCGAGGGCGTCGAGGGCGCCCAGCGCAAGGAGGACCCGCTGGACTTCGCGCTCTGGAAGGCCCACAAGGAGGGCGAGGACACCGTCTGGGAGGCGCCGTGGGGGCGCGGCCGGCCCGGTTGGCACATCGAGTGCTCCGCGATGGCCGAGGAGCTGCTCGGCGTCGGCTTCGAGATCCATGGCGGCGGCAACGACCTCGTCTTCCCTCATCACGAGAACGAGGCGGCGCAGACGCGGATGGCGCGCGGCACCGAGCTGGCGCAGATCTGGATGCACAACGGGATGCTCCAGTTCGGGGAGGAGAAGATGGCCAAGAGCGTCGGCAACGTCGCGCTGCTGCACGAGGTCGTCGAGCAGTACGGTCCGACCGCGCTGATCATGCTCTTCGCGGGCGCGCACTACCGCCAGCCGATGGCGTTCGACGACGCGCGCATGCAGGAGGCGGTCGCGCGTGTGGCGCGCGTGCGCGACGCCGCCCGCGGCCTCGTCGACGGCTCGTCGCCCGCGGACATGCGCCACCTGCGCGACGCGTTCTTCGGCGCGCTCGCCGACGACTTCAACACGGCGGCGGCGCTCGGCTTCCTGTTCGAGTGGATCGGCGAGCGCCACAAGCGCGAGGGTCCCGTCGGTCGCGCGGATCTCGAGGAGATGCTGTCCGTCCTCGGGCTGGAGCGCCTGGCCGAACCCGAGGACGAGGCGGGTGCCGAGGAGCTCGCGCTGCTCGAGCAGCGCCAGGCGGCGCGCGCGGCGCGCGACTTCGCGCGGGCCGACCGCCTGCGCGACGAGCTGCGCGCGCGCGGATGGGAGGTTCGCGACGGGTCCGCCGGCGCCGCGCTCGTGCGCCTCGAGCGGTGATCCTCTACGGCCGCAACGCCGTGCGCGAGGCGCTGCGGGCAGGCCGCAGGACCGTCGAGCAGGTCTGGGCGACCGAGCGCGCGGTGGCGCGGGAGGGGTGGCTGCGCGAGGCGCGGGCACGGCTGGCGAGCGCCGAGGAGATCGAGCGCCGCTGCGCCTCGCCGGACCACCAGGGCATCTGCGCCGAGGCCGGCGGCTACCCGTACGTCTCGGCTGCCGAGCTGCTGCGCGCCGAGGCGCCGTTCATCGTCGCGCTCGACGAGCTACAGGACCCGCAGAACCTCGGCGCGATCGCACGGACCGCCGAATGCGCGGGCACGACCGGGCTGGTCATCTGCGAGCGGCGAGCGGCGGCCGTCACGCCCGCGGTCGCGAAGGCGTCGGCGGGCGCCGTCGAGCACCTGCGGATCGCGCGCGTGCGCAACATGAGCGACTTCCTCGCGGACGCGAAGGCCGCCGGCGCCTGGTGCTACGGCGCCGACGCCGCGGCCGCCACGAGCTATCGCGAGCCGGACTTCGGCGGCGGGGTCGTGCTCGTCATGGGCGCGGAGGGATCGGGGCTGCGGCCACGTGTGGCGAAGTCATGCGACGTCCTGATCGCGCTGCCGCTGCGCGGGCGCACCGAGTCGCTGAACGCGAGCGCCGCGGCGGCCGCGCTCGTGTACGGAATCTTGCAGCGCCGCGACGCCGCTTGACAGGGCTCCATAACACGGGGTAGCGTGGTCGCACTTCAGGGTAAACCTGAGGTCCAGCATCGGACTCGAAACACGCAGTTGGCGCCCTGGGAGGGGACCGCCACTGAGCACATCCGGCGGATCGAAAGCCGGGAAAGGACTGCTCGTGGCACGAATCTCCCAGAAAGCTCAACCTCAGGTCCAGGTCGATGATTACTTTCTCATCGCGCTCGCGAAGAGCGGCGATCGCAACGCGTACGACCGGATCGTCCGCCGCTACTACGGGTTCGTCCGCCTCAAGGCGTCCTCCTACTTCCTCGCCGGCGGGGACGCCGACGACCTCGTGCAGGAGGGGCTGGTCGGTCTCTACAAGGCCGTGCGCGACTATCGCGCCGACCGCGAGTCGTCGTTTCGCAACTTCGCCGAGCTGTGCATCACGCGCCAGATCATCACCGCCGTCAAGACCGCGACCCGCAACAAGCACACGCCGCTGAACCAGTACGTGTCGTTCTCGGCGACGCCGGCGGGCGCGAGCGGCGACGGCGAGCCCACGCTCGAGGACGTCATCCCGGGCTCCACCGTCCACGACCCCGTCAACCAGGTCATCTCGTCCGAGGAGCTGCACTCGCTCGTCGGCTGCCTGTCCACCGCGCTGTCGGAGCTCGAGTCACGCGTGCTCGCGCTGTACCTCGACGGTCGCCCCTACGAGGAGATCGCCGAGCGGATCGGCTGCGATGCCAAGACCGTCGACAACGCCCTGCAGCGCGTGAAGCGCAAGGTCGGCCTGCATCTCGTGCAGCGCAACGTGGTGAGTTAGGACCGCAGCGGTCTATAGCATCGGGCGCGTGATTCCGATCGCCATCTCCACGCTGGGCATCGTGCTCATCGTCCTCGCCGTCGTGCTCCTGCTGCTTGCGGCCGGCGGCTACGCCGCCGCCACCCGGCGCGCGCACGACAACGAGAGCGCGCTGCAGGACGAGGTCGGCCGCGCTGAGCGCGAGCTCGCCAAGGCGCACGCCGGCGACAAGGGGTGGGATCCGGCCGTGCTCGCCGCCGCCGCCCGCGAGGCCGCGGTCGCGCGCTTCGGCGACGCCACCGTCGGCGAGCCGCAGCTCGTGCAGGTCATCGATCGCCCCGGCACCGACGCCGACCAGGCCGTCTTCCGCGTCCAGACGGCCGACGGCGACGAGCACCGCATCACGCTCGGTCGCGCCGCCGGCGTCTGGCGCCCGGCCTGACGCCGGCGCTCAGGCCGGCGTCGCGTTCAGCAGGTCGACTACGAAGAGGAGAGTGGCGTCAGGCGGGATCGAGCCCTGCCCGCTCTCTCCGTAGGCGAGATCGGGCGGGATCGTCAGCAGCCGCCGGCCGCCGACCTTCATCCCCTCGACGCCCTGGTCCCAGCCGGGGATGACGTTCCCCTGGCCGAGCTGGAACGGGAACGGCTGCCCGCCGTCCCAGGAGGAGTCGAACTGCTCGCCGTTGTCGAACAGCACCCCGACGTAGTGGACGACGAGGTTGTCGCCGGGCTTCGCCGCGCGGCCCTTGCCGACGACGACGTCCTTCGTGACGAGCTTCGTCGGCTCCTCGCCCGTCGGCTCCGGGATCTCCGGCTTGACCGACAGGTCGGTCGAGATGCCGGCGACCTTCTTCCCCGACGCGGTCTCGCCGGTCGTCGTGGTCGCCGTCGTCGCCGTCTCCGCCGGCGTCGCCGGCACGGCGGCCGGCAGGTCGGTCTCCTCGTCGTCGCCGCCGCAGGCGCCGACGGCGACCACGGCGGCCGCGAGCAGCGCGATCGTCCGCGCGCGCAAGGTCAGTACCCGACCTTCACGAGGTCGACGACGAAGACGAGCGTCTCGTTGGGCCCGATCGCGCCGCCGGCGCCGCGCTCGCCGTAGCCGAGCGAGGGCGGGATGATCAGCGTGCGCCGGCCGCCGACCCTCATTCCGGTGACGCCCATGTCCCAGCCCTTGATGACGCGGCCGCCGTCGAGCGGGAAGTCGAACGTCTGGCCGCGGTCCCAGGAGGCGTCGAACTGGCTGCCATTGGACCACGCGACGCCGACGTAGTGGACGTGGACCTGCTGGCCGGGCGTCGCGACGTCGCCGTCGCCCACCACCACGTCGTCTGTGATCAGCTCGCCCGGCGGCTCGCCGGTCGGCGCGGGGACCTCGGGCTTGGCGGAGAGGTCGTCTGAGATCTCGAGCTTGGTCATGCCCACAGCCTACGCGCGGGGCGCCCGCCGGCGGCGCGTCAGCGCTCCAGCGGGCGGAAGTCGCCGAAGGTCCAGTGCACGTTGTAGCCGAGCGCCGTGCCCGCCGGGCCCGCGTGCATCGCCGGCAGGACGATCGTGCGCATGAGCTCCTCGACGATGCCCGAGCGCAGCTGCGCGTCCCCGATCTCGGGCAGGTACTCCTCCTGGTTGGACGGCACGAGCAGCGTGTCGATCGTCTCCTGGTCGGCGATCTCGTAGGTCTGCGTCGTGACCTCGCCGGCGAAATGGCCCGACAGCGCGTCACCGATCTCCGGGCCGGTGTGCGGCCGCGGGAGGATGCGCCGCCCGGCGCGCTCGTCGTCGATCAGCGGCACCGAGCCGCCTGCCGCGCGTGCCACCGCCGCGGCGATCGCGTCGCGCTGCAGCTGCGTCTGCGGCGTGGCGTCGCCCAGCAGCAGAGCCTTCCAGTGCGCCCGCAGCGCGCGATTGGGATCGTGGAAGAGGACCGCGTACGGCCCTGCCACGCCGAGATCGGGCGCGTTCCACAGCAGCCGGCCGCCGGGGGCGGTCACGGCCGCCAGCCCCTCCGCGACGCGCCGCACGGCCTTGGGCGGGATGAGGTGGAACACCATGCTCGACATGACGACGTCCATCCGCACGCCGCCGGTCACGTCCAGCAGCGGCCGGAAGCGCCGGTCGGCGCCGACGAGCGAGTGGCAGCGCGTCCAGGAGCTGTCGCGCACGACGTCGTAGCCGTAGGCGAACCAGCTCGACGGGATGTCGGCGAGGTGCAGCTCGAGCGTCACGCCGGCTTGCCGCAGGCGCTGCTCGAGGCCGGTCTCGCGGGTCGCCTTGAGCAGCTCGATCGCCGCAAGCGCCGTGCCGGTGCCGTAGTCGAGCACGCGCAGCACCGATCCGGCCCGCAGGTCCTCGAGGCGCTGCTCGAGGACGGCCATCGCCTGCCCCACGAGCAGGCTCGTCGCGGCCGAGGACCACAGGCGCGGGTGGCGCAGGTCGCCGCGCTCGTAGAGCAGCTCGTGCAGCGCACGGCCGTCGCGGCGGTCGGCGCCCGAGGGCGGGCGCCAGCTGTCCTGGCGCGGGACGCCGTCGTCGTGACCCGGGATGAGCTCGTGCTCCTCGGCGCTGCCGCCGAGCAGGTGGTTGAGGCTGACCGCCACGAACGGGCGCGTCGTCGGGTAGCGCCGCTCGCCGCTGGCCGCCTGGCGCAGGCCCGCGCGGCGCAGCGCGGCGATGAACGCGCGCCGCTCGACGGGGTACTGGCGCGAGAGGCCGTGGTAGGCGTCGAACGCGATGCTGTGCAGCGCGCCCTGGTGGCGCGCCGCGACCTGCGCAGCGACGCAGTGCGCCTCGAGCACGATCAGCCCGTGGCGGGCCACGTGCGGCGCCCAGCGCGCGAGGTGGGCGGCCAGATCGGCCTCGACGTCGGCGGGATAGAGGACGTGACCGGACTCGGCGAGATAGGCGCCGCTCGAGAGCCCGGCCGCCGTCGCGGGGGCGTGCGCGCCGCCGTAGGCGCGGTCGTGGTCGACGAAGGCGTGCACGTGCAGGGCGTCGTCGATGTCGAGGTCGTGCGCGGCGAGATCGTCGCGCAGCGCGTCGGGGTCCGAGACATCGCCGAGCAGCACGAGCGACGGGGCTCCGGTGCCGGCGAGCGTGCTGCGCGCGCGCAGCACGGCCGCCTCGCTGAGGTCGGCGCCCACGAGCGTGAGCGGGTGCTCGTCGAGGTGGCGCCCGCGACGCGTGCGGTCGCGCACGAGCGCGTGAATGCGTGCGAGCCAGCTCCCGTCGCCGCAGCCCGTGTCGAGCACGAGGCGCGGCTGCGCATCGAGCGGCTCTCGATCGAAGACGTGCGCGATCGCCGCGTCGGCGTCGCCGAAGTAGCGGCGGTGCGCGGCGGTGCTCGCGCGGATGTTCAGCTCGCGCTGCACGTGCCACTCACGCCCGTCCACGGGATCGGCGCGGGTCCCGCTGATCGCCCCGGAGTACAGCTCCGGCAGGCGCGCGAACATCGGCAGGTAGGAGCCGACGAGGCCGAGGTGCACGACGAAGTCCAGCGCGTTCGCGCCGTCCTCGGTCCAGGCGCCGTCGTCGGCCAGCCAGCCGAGCGCGCGCAGCGCCCGCGCGAAGAGCTCGCCCTGCTCGTTCGTGGGCAGCGACGGGCCGGCGGCGGGAGCCTCGAGGGCGCCCGTCCCCTCGAGCCACAGCAGCGCCGGCGCCGCGAGCGCCCCGTCGAGGTGCGCGCGGACATCGTCGCGCAGCGGCGGCCCGAGGTCCTCGAGCTCCCAGCCGGCCTCGGCGACGTCGACCAGGTCGCCGAACAGCGCGAGGCGCTCGGCGTCCCACGGGCGCCGCCAGGCATCCGGCTCGTTGCTCGTGAACATCGCCAGATAGGCGCCGAGGTCGAGGTACCGGGAGTGATGCGCGGCGACCGCGCGGCCCGCCGGCGTCCACTCGACGATCGTCTCCTCGGGCACGAGCGCCGGTCCCGAGGCCAGCCAGCCGGCCTGTGCGAGCGTGCGCAGCCCGACGCGCAGGTGCCCGAAGCCGGTGTCGGGGAGCGCCGGGCAGAGGCGGTCCAGCGGCTCGTCGCGCGCGAGCGACGGCGCGAGCAGGTCGATCGCGTCCATCCCGCGTAGCGTCGTCGCCAGGACCATGCCGTCCTGAAACAGGAACGCCAACCGCCGCAGGCCGTCCCTGCCGACGCCGCGATTCGTCAGCCGCACGGCCCGTATCCTGCCCGATCCGGCCGCCGCGCGCCGCGCTCCGGAGGCTGCGCGGCGCTAGCCTGCGCGATGGACCGTCCGCCCGCCTAGCTCAACTGGCAGAGCACTTGATTTGTAATCAAGAGGTTTCCGGTTCGATCCCGGAGGCGGGCTTGGGGTTGATCGCAGGTGTGCACGCGGCGGTACCGGCCGAGTTGTCACCGCGGCGTTCTTGACGAGTGACGTTGCAGCGCTACTGTGACCTGCGCGACCGTCAGATGGTGACGACGTGGGAGGTCACCCTGAAGCAGCCACGCAGCTTCGGCACAGATCTGCGCATCAGCGACCGCGCCGTGCCCGGCGCTCACCGCCGGCACCGGGCAACACGATGAGTGCCTCCGCCGAGACCGCTCTGTTCGACGCCTGCCGCGACCGGGTGGGCGCGCTGCTCGCCGCAGGCGCCGGCATCGACGTCGTCGAGCGCACGATCGACGTGTTGCCGCTGCCTGCCGACGAGCGATGCGCGCTGTGGCTGTGGGCCGGGCGCGCCGCGAG
>DATMJM010000592.1:0-5259 GCA_035553935.1 Solirubrobacteraceae bacterium | reverse complement strand
GGCGCGAACTGGCCGCCGCTCCACGCGATCTCGACCGGCGGTCCCTGGTCGTCCGCCGCCGCTGGTCGGCGTCGGCTACGGCGCCGACCTGCGTCTCTTCACGGCGCGCGGCATCCCCTGCGTGCTGTTCGGCCCGCGCGGGATCGCCCGCGCCCACGCCGTCGACGAGCGGGTCGAGATCGACGACCTCGTGGCCGTCGCGCGCGTCATCGTGCGCTGCCTTCAGGCGTTCGCGGCGCGCTGAGCGCCGAGCGTCTCGCGCAGTGCCTCGAGCGCCGTGTAGCGCGGCCGCCAGCCGAGCTCGCGCCGCGCCTTGCCGCTATCGATGATCGCCGGCCTGGAGAGCGCCTCCGCCCAACCGACCCGGGGAGGCGCGAACGGCAGCGCGGCGAGCAGCCCGGCCGCGGCCTGCACCGGGCCGCGCGGCACGGCGACGGGCAGCAGCCCGATCTCGCGCGCGACGTCGACGGCGGTGAGGACGCCGTCGCCGGCGATGTTGTACGCGCCCGGCGGCCCGGCGCCGAGGACGCACAGCCGCAGCGCCTCGCCGACATCGCGCTCGTGGACGAACTGCACCGGCAGGGGCGGCACGAGCGCCGGCACCCGCAGCGGCAGCGACAGCACCAGCGACGCCAGCCGCCGGACCAGCGGCTCGACGGTCTCGGGGACGAGCGACTTCGCGCCGACGGCGTGCGGCCCGAGCACGATCGGCGGGCGCAGGACGTACAGGCCGATCGCAGGCCGCCCGGCGGCCGCGGTCGCGAGCAGCTGCTCGATCTCAGCCTTCTCCTGCGCGTAGAAGAGGTGCTCGGCCGGCCGCGTCGGCCACTCCTCCGTCATCGCCGCGGGATTGTCGCCGGCGAAGCCGTAGGCCGCGACCGACGAGGCGTAGACGAAGCGCGTTGCGCCCGCGGCGGCGGCCGCCGCGAACGCGTTGAGCGTGCCGTCGACGTTGATCGCGCGAATCGTCACGCGATCCGCCGAGCCCGTGATGAGGAAGGCGAGGTGCACGACGATGTCGGCTCCCGCGAACGCCTCCTCGAGCGCGCTGCGGTCGCGCACGTCGCCGCGGCGGTACTCCATCTTCGTCCAGCCGTGCTCGGCCGGACGGAACGGTCGCCGCGCGATGCCGATGATCCGGCCGATCTGCGGGTCGGCCTGCAGCAGCGGGATCAACCCGAAGCCGAAGGTGCCCGTCGGGCCGGTGACCGCCACCGTGAGCTGTGCGCCGCGCGTCGACATGCCGCGACGGTAGCGTCAGCGCGGTGCGGCTTGCGATCGTCAGCGACACGCACATGCCGCGCCGCGCGCGGGCGATCCCGGATGCGTGCCTCGAGCGCTGCCGGGCGGCGGACGCGATCCTGCACGCCGGCGACCTCTTCGACCTGCCGGTGCTCGAGCTGCTGCGCGCGCTCGGGCCTCCCGTGCACGCGATCTGCGGCAACGTCGACAGCGCGCGGGTGCGGTCGCTGCTACCGGATCGCCTGGAGCTGAAGCTCGCCGGCGTGCGGGTCGGGATGACGCACGTCCCCGGCCCGGCGGCGGGACGCCTGGAGCGGCTGAGGGCGCAGTTCCCCGGCTGCGACGCCGTCGTCTTCGGCCATACGCACATGCCGGAGCACGACGAGCGCGGCGGCTTTCAGATCTTCAACCCCGGATCGCCGACGGAGCGCCGGCGCGCACCCGCCCACACGATGGGCGCAGCGACGGTCGCGGCGGGACGGATCGCGTTCGAGCTGCACGTGCTCGGATGACGCCGGCGCGCCAACTTCCGGCGCGCGGAGGTGGCCGGCCCGTCGTGCGCGAAGGCCGCTAGACTCGGACCCTGCGGACGGTGTCGCGCCCGATTTGTTGCTCGCGCAATCATCTGGTACGATTCCTCCTGGCGTCGTGTGGGCAGCCCCCTCATGTGGGTCGCCCACTATTCGCTTGATCGCTTCCTCTCCCGTCTTCCCACGTGCCGTCTGATGGCCGGCGACGAGCAGACGGGTCGTGGCGGTCGCGAACAGCGGCGCCCCGACACATCTGAAAGGGAACGCATGGCCAGGACTACCACAACGAGCGCGCGTCGCCGCGGCGAGCACAGCGCCCCGACGAAGCGCCCCCGGCGCCGGACCCCGGCCGAGGACGCTGCGCGCCACGGCGCCCGCGTCCAGGCTGAGGTGACGGCTGACTCGCTGCAGACCTTCCTCAACCAGGCGTCGCGCTACGCCCTGCTCACCGCAGCCGAGGAGATCGAGCTCGCGAAGCGCATCGAGCGCGGAGACATCGTGGCGAAGGACCGGATGATCAACGCGAACCTGCGGCTCGTCGTCTCGCAGGCGCGGCGCTACCAGGGTCTCGGGCTGCCGCTGGGCGACCTCGTTCAGGAGGGCACGCTGGGGCTCATCCGCGCGGCCGAGAAGTTCGACTGGCGCAAGGGCTTCAAGTTCTCGACGTACGCCACGCTCTGGATCCGCCAGAGCATCCAGCGCGGGCTGGCGAACACGTCGCGGACGATCCGCCTGCCGACGCACATCGAGCAGCGCGAGCGCCGGCTGGCGCGTGTCGAGCGCGATCTGACGGCCAAGCTGTCGCACGATCCGACCGACGAGGAGGTCGCAGAGGCGGCCGACATGACCGTCCCCGAGATCCTCGCGCTGCGCGAGGCGCGTCGCCACGTGACGAGCCTCGACGTGCCGATCGGCGACGACGGCGACAGCAACCTCGGCGACTTCATCGCCAGCGAGCGGCCCGACCCGAGCCAGGAGGCCGAGTCCAGCGAGCTGGAGCGCACGGTTGCGGATGCCCTCGGGCGCCTCACCGGCGAGGAGCGGCGCGTCGTCGAGCTGCGCTTCGGCCTGCGCGATGGGCGCGAGCGCTCGATCGAGGCGACAAGCCGCGAGCTGGGTCTCACCCGCGACCGCGCGCGTCAGATCGAGGAGGCCGCGATGCGCAGCCTCGGCGGCGAGGCGTCGCTCGCCGACCTGCGCGAAGCCGCGTAGGCAAGCACATCCGAGCAGCACCTCGAGCGCCCGCGCCAGCGGGCGCTCGGTCGTTTCGCGGCTATCCCTCGTCCTCGTCGGGCTTGCTGGGCTTGACCTCGCCGTGGCCGAAGAGCGTCCCGGGCGGTGGCGGGGAACCTGACTGCGGCCGCCGATTCGCGCGCGGCGGGAGGTGCTCGAGCGGCACCGGCTTCCACGGCTGCGGCACGGCCGGCGTCTGCGGCTCGGGCCGAGGCTCGGAGGGCGGCAGTGCGGTCGTGGCAGGATGCCAAGCAGGCTGCGGCGGAGGCTCGGCCTCCGGCTCCGGCTCCGGTGGCGGCGCGGGCTCGGGCATGGGCTGCACCTCGAGAGCGGGCTCCGCGCCGCGCTCCGGCTCCGGCTCCGGCTGCAGCGGAGGCTCCGGCTCAGGCTCGGACAGCGGCTCGAGCGGGACGTCATCCGTCGGGCCGGGCTCCGGCTCGAGCGGAGGCTGAAGCTCCGGATCGGCCCGCACGTCGAGCGCGGGCGACGGCGTCTCGGGCAGCGGCTGCACCTCGAGTCCGGGTCGCGGAGCATCCGCTGTCGACTGGCGCAGGAAGGGATTCCGCGCGGGCTCAGGGGCGGTCTCGAAGACCGGCTCAGGATCCGGCGGCGGAGCGGGCGCCGGTGCCGGCGGAGGCGACGCCGCCGGCGTCGCCAGCACCGACCGGCCGGATGCGGCCGCGGCGCCGTCGCGCCCGCGCTGCCCGCGGGCGACGAAGAACAGCCCGAGCAGGAGCGCGGCGACGGCGATCGCCGCGGTCGGCGCGTCACCGAGGGCAGCCAGCACGTTCATCGCTGGCAGCCTACGCGTCGTCGAGGTCGTACACGTCGTCGGCCGCCGCCCTCATGACGCGCTCGGCCAGCTCGGCCTTGAGCACGTCGAGGTGAGCCTCCTCCTCGGCGCTGCGAGCCTCCTTGCGCGCGAGGTCGATGAACTCCTCGGTCACGAAGCCCTCCCGCAGCAGCAGCGTCACCGATCGCTCGCGATAGCCGACCTCGAAGACGAAGCGCTCGAGCACGCGCCCGCGCTCCGGACGGGCGAGGGCCGGATCGACCGCGAACCGCTCGCCGGACACCGCGCGGGTGACCGCCTCGAAGCCGTCGCGTGCGCCCGGGCCGCCGAAGGACGTCCGGACGAAGATCTCGCGGCGCTGCGGAGGCTCTCCCGGTGAGAGCTGCGGGAGCGCGCGCTGGAGCACCTTGAAGGCGTTCGCCACACCGCCGGGGGAGCCCGGGCCGTGGTATTTGAGCATGTCGTCGAACGAGTACGCGATCGTCCGCCCGCGCTCCTGAACCACGAGCGTCTCGGTCATTGGCCTGCTCCTCTCGTCGGCTATGCGGACGGTACCGCGGGACCCGGCGCAGACGCCCCCCTCGTGGCTCACACACGGCGAGTCGCTGTGTGCTGAGCGGGTAGCCCGAACGCATGACCACTTCCGAGAAGCCCAAGCTCGTCCAATACCTCAACGAGGCGCACGCGACCGAGGTCGCCCTCGTGCGCGTTCTGCAGGAGCAGATCGCGATGGCGCCGCGCGGCGGCTATCGCAGTGCCCTCGAGAAGCACCTGCGCGAGACGCGCAGCCACGCCGACAGGGTCGCGGCGCGGCGCGACGACCTGCGCGACGGCGGCAACCCGATCGGCGCGATCGTCGGGCTGGCGCAGGATGCCGTCGGCCAGGCGCTCGCGCTCGCCAAGGCTCCGCTGGACATGGTGCGCGGGTCCGGCGGCGAGGAGAAGGTGCTCAAGAACGCGAAGGACGCCTGCGCCACGGAGGCGCTCGAGATCGCGACGTACATCGCGCTCGAGGAGCTCGCGCGGGCGGTCGGCGACGAGGAGACCGCGCAGCTCGCGGCGTCGATCCGCGCCGACGAGGAGGCGATGCTCGAGCGCATCCAGCGCGAGCTGCCCAGGCTCGTGAAGGCAGTGGTGGCGGCCGAGATCGACGGCGACCCGTCCTACGAGCTGTCCGAGACCGGCGCCGCCGAGGCCGTCCGCGAAGCCGCCGAGGAGACGAAGGAGACCGCGCGCAGCGCCGCCGACAGCGCGAGGAAGTCGTCGCGCCAGGCGCGTCGTGTGCCGGGCGTCGCGCAGGCGGAGGGCGCGGCGAAGGGCGCCGTCGCCTCCGAGGAGGACCTTGCGATCCCCGGCTACGACTCCTTGAACGCGGAGGAGATCCTCGAGCGACTGCCGCAGCTCTCGCAGGTCGACCTTGCCAAGGTCGACCTGCGAGAGCTGCGGCAGTCGCTCGAGGAT
>DATMJM010000591.1:0-3154 GCA_035553935.1 Solirubrobacteraceae bacterium | reverse complement strand
ACGAGCCGACCTCGGGCGGGTCGAAGAAGACGACCTCGCCGAGCGCGTCCTGGGCGAACCAGGTGATCCCGAAGGTCGCCACGTCGTCCTCGATGCGCGCCCAGTCGTGATCGGGGTGGTACAGCAGGTCATCCGGATAGCTGGCGTCAGCCATCGCTCTCCTTGGAGTAGAGGGGCCGGGATGCGACGACGGCGGTGCGCAGCTTGCCGCGCACGTCGATCTCGAACGTCTCGCCAGGCTGCGCGCGCGCGCTGGGAAGGTACGCCATCCCGATGCCGACGCCGAGGCTCGGCGACATCGTGCCGCTCGTCACCTCGCCTCCGCCGACCACCGGGTTGCCCTGGCGCGCGATGCCGGGACCCTCGATCTTGAACGGCGCGAGCTTCTGCTCTGTGCCCTCGGCGCGCGCGGCGGCCACCGCGCGCGACCCGATGAAGCCCGTCTCCTCCTTGCACGCCCACCCGAGGCCGGCCTCGATCGGGTTGCGGTCGGTCGACAGCTCGTTGCCGTACAGCGGGTAGCACACCTCCATGCGCAGCGTGTCGCGTGCCGCCAGCCCGCAGGGGACGGCGCCGCGGCGCACGAGCTCGTCCCAGATCGCCGGCGCATCGGCGGGATCGAGCAGCAGCTCGACGCCCTCCTCGCCCGTGTAGCCGGTGCCGCAGACGAGCACCTCGCGGCCGTGCAGCACGCGCCGGCCGGCCTGCATGCGGGCCGGCAGCGCGCTGTCGGCGAGCGCCTGCACGCGCTCGCGGGCGACCGGGCCCTGGACGGCGAGCATCGCGTACGAGGCGGCCGCGTCGGCGACCTCGACGTCAAAGCCGCCGGCGTGGCCGCGCAGCCACGCGAGGTCGCTGTCGTGGTTGGCGGCGTTGGTGACGGTCAGGAAGCGGTCGGCCGCCAGGCGGTACGTGAAGACGTCGTCGAGCACGCCGCCGTTCTCGTCGCAGATGAGCGAGTACTGCGCGCCGCGCAGCGCGACCTTCGAGACGTCGTTGGTCAGGACGTGCTGCAGGAACGCCTCGGCATCGGGTCCCGAGACCTCGACCTCGCCCATGTGCGACACGTCGAAGACCCCGATCGACGTGCGCACGGCCTCGTGCTCGGAGCGGATGCCGCCGCCGTACTGGATCGGCATCTCCCAGCCGGCGAACGGCACGAGCTTGGCCCCCGCGCCGACGTGCGCGTCGTGCAGCGGAGAGTGCTTGAGCGTCGGCGTCGGCGTCACTCCCACGAGGCTAGCGGAGCATCCGTCGCTGCAAGGGGATCGCTGGCATCGAGATCGCGTGACGGCCGCGCCGGCCCCGTACAGTGCAGCTATGGACGCTTTCGGCCGCCCGGATGCGCCGCCGTCCGCGGAGCCCGGGTGGTACCCCGATCCCGGCGGATCGGGCAGCCACCGCTACTGGGACGGGACCCGCTGGACCGACGCGCTCTCGTCCGCCATCCCGCCCGCCGGCCCGCAGAACGCGCGCGACGACTCCCGCAACTTCGCGCTCGCGGCGCACCTGTCGGCGCTGCTGTGCCTCTTCATCGGCTTTCCGTTCGTCGGGCCGCTCGTCGTCTACCTCGTCAAGAAGGACGACCCGTTCGTGCGCCGGCAGGCCGCCGAGGCGCTGAACTTCAACCTGTCGATCATGCTCTACGCCGCCGTCCTGGCGATCGCAGGCCTGCTGCTGCTCATCGTGCTCGTCGGGATCCTCGTCTGGCTGCTGTTGATCCCGCTCGGGATCTTCTGGATCGTGATGGTCTGCATCGCCGCGTCGAAGGCCGGCCAGGGAGCCGACTACCGCTACCCGCTGACGATCCGCTTCGTGACGTAGCAGGGCGCGGAAGGCGCGCTGGTCTCACCTCAGGAAGGGCGGGATCTCGATCTCGTCGTCGGGGATCTCCAGCGACGACCGCTGGCGCTCGTCGATGCGCGGGTTGCGGTCCAGGCGACGGGCGCTCTGGCGCGTCTCCTCGCGGGCGGTCCGCGGCCGTGCGCGCCCGTGGTCGAACCCGGTCGCGATGACGGTCACGCGCACCTCGTCGCCCTGCGCCTCGTCGATGACGGCGCCGAAGATGATGTTCGCGTTGGGCGCCGCTGCCTCGCGCACGATCTCGGCCGCCTCGTTGACCTCGAACAGGCCGAGGTCCTTGCCGCCGGTCATGTTCAGCAGGATCCCGGTCGCGCCCTCGACGTCCTCCTCGATAAGCGGGCTGGAGATCGCGACGCGGGCGGCCTCGGAGGCCCGGTTCTCGCCGTTGGACGTGCCGATGCCCATGAGCGCCGAGCCCGCGTCCTCCATGATCGTGCGCACGTCGGCGAAGTCGAGGTTGATGACGCCCGGCAGCGTGACGAGGTCCGAGATGCCCTGCACGCCCTGGCGCAGGACGTCGTCGGCGACGCGGAACGCCTCGACCATCGACGTCTGCTTGTCGAGCACGGACAGCAGCCGGTTGTTCGGCACGACGATGAGCGTGTCGACCTCGTCCTTGAGCGCCTGGATGCCGATCTCGGCCTGCTGGAGCCGGCGGGAGCCCTCGAAGCCGAACGGCTTCGTGACGATGCCGACGGTCAGCGCGCCGAGCTCGCGGGCGATGCGGGCCACGACCGGCGCCGCGCCCGTGCCCGTGCCGCCGCCCTCGCCGGCTGTCACGAAGACCATGTCGGCGCCCTTCAGCGCCTCCTTGATGTCGTCGCGTGACTCCGCGGCCGCGCCGAAGCCGATCTCCGGGTTGGCGCCGGCGCCGAGTCCCTTCGTCAGGTCGTGGCCGATGTTGAGCTTGATGTCGGCATCGGTCATCTGAAGCGCCTGGGCATCCGTGTTGGCGGAGATGAACTCGACGCCGCGCAGCCCCGCGTCGACCATGCGGTTGACCGCGTTCGTGCCGCCGCCGCCGACGCCGACGACCTTGATCACCGCGAGGTAGTTGCCTGAGGAATCTCTCATGTCGAGTGCGCCTTGAGGGTGGACGACCTGAAGCTCGGGTTGAGCATAGGGTCGACGGCGCTCCTTTCGGCGTGCAGGGTACGTCTCCTTGTCGGCACTGTCAATGCGGAACTCAAGGGATGGTCGAGGTCGAACCCTCGACCTCTACCTGAGAATCGAGGGTTGAGCCGGCCACCGGCCGCTCGGGGACGCTGACGTCGAGATAGTTGCTCTGAGC